>CAVIXF010000130.1:0-6324 GCA_963646585.1 Candidatus Gastranaerophilales bacterium HUM_1
TTGCCCAAATCCTCACAACCGAAAGGTTGCTGCGGTTTGTGCTTCACCGTCCGCCTTGCATCCCATCCTTTTATGCATCCCCATCTTCCAGGATTTGTTTCGGGTTGTTTTGTGGCTTGATGCCTTTGAGTGATTGATGCTCTGATGCTTTTGAGTGAGTGATGCTTTGATGTCTTTGAGTGATTGATACTCTGATGATTCTGTGCTCTGATGTCTTGGGGGCTTTGATGATTTTTGACATATATGTTTGACGAGAGATTTTTTTTGACTTCGCTGGCGGCGGTGATTCCCGCTGCGGCGTTCGCCTTTGCGGGGGACGGGGAGAGTGGCTTGGAGAATGGATTGGGGAATGACTCCCGGGATTTGCGGAAGCGGCCCAACGTGCTTCTGATTATGACCGACCAGCAGTGGGCCGGGGCTATGAGCTGTGTGGGGAACACCGATCTGAAGACCCCGAATATGGACCGTCTGGCCGCGAGAGGGGTGCGCTTCGAGAACGCCTACTGCGCGATGCCGCTCAGCGGGCCTTCGCGGGCGGCTATGTTCACCGGCTATATGCCCTCCCGCACCGGGATGGACATTAACGAAAAGCCGCTCGCGGATTCGCTGAGACACAATACTCTCGGCCAGATTGTCGCCGACGCGGGCTACGACTGCGTCTATTCCGGAAAATGGCACGTCAACACCATCAGCATCCCCGACGGGGAGTTCGGCTTCAGAAAAATCCACGACAGCGGAGACCCGGGCGTGGCGGAGGCCTGCGTGGAGTATCTTGAAGGGCGTGCGGGCGGAGCCTTGAAGCAGGACGGCGTCAAGACGGCGGACAGGGCCTTGAAGCAGGGCGGGGGCGGACGGCGCGGAGAATCCGGGACGGTCCGGAGTTCAGACCGGCCATTCTTTATGGTCGCTTCGTTCGTCAATCCGCACAACATCTGCGAGTTCGCACGCGGTCAGAAGACCCCGTACGCCCCGACTCCGAAGTCATCGGTCGCCGACTGCCCGAACCTCCCGGCCAATTTCGAACCCTCGCCCTACGACGCGAAGATTCTCCGTCACGAGCAGAGCCTCGACTATGCCCTCTATCCTTCGGTCGACTACTCTCCGGACGACTGGCGGCTCTACCGCAACGCCTACTTCCGCCTTGTGGAGGCCGTGGACGCGGAAATCGGGAAGATACTCGACGAAATTGACCGTCAGGGACTGTGGGACGACACCGTGGTGATATTCACTTCCGACCACGGCGACGGGGCGGGGGCTCACCGCTGGAATCAGAAGACCGCCCTTTACGATGAGGTCGCCAACGTCCCTCTGATCGTCTGTCTTCCGGGAGGAAAGAATGCCGGCAGGACAACGGAGGCTCTCGTGAACAACGGAATAGATCTGATGCCGTCCGTCTGCGAATGGACGGGCGCGACGCTTCCGGCGGGGCGCAGGGGCAGGAGTTTCGCCGAAGCCGCCGCCCTCAAGGATGACGGTCCTGAGTATGTCATCACCGAAACCAATTTCAAGCAGACCTCCGGCACTGCGGGCTGGATGGTACGAACAGGAAGATACAAATATGTCCTCTACGACAAGGGGCTCTACCGCGAGCAGCTCTACGACATCTCCTCCGACCGCCTCGAAACGGTCAATCTCGCCGTCGAATCCGCCTACGCCCCCGTCCTCGAACAGATGCGCTCCGTCCTCCGCCGCTGGCTCGAAACCACTCCCGGACCCGAACGCCGCCGTCACCTCAAGGCGATTCCGGAATGAGAGGCGCAGAGATATAAACTTTTGACAACCCCCTTGACGGGACTTCGGCCGCCGAAAGGGGAATCTGACGATGAAGATATGAAAATATACGGACTCATTCTGACGGCTCTGGCCGCCGTGTTTTCAGCAATCCCCGCATCCGCACAGACAGACACGGAGCGGAAGGAAAAGGAAGTCGTATGGGTGGAAAGGGACGGAGTCACCATCCCGCTGCCTCCGAAAGAGCATCCGAGGCTCTACCTCCGCAGCGGCGACATCCCTCAGCTCAGGGAGAAGATGACCACGCCAGAGGGCAGGGCGATACTCAACAAACTGAAGAAGGCCGCGAAGCCGAGGACGGCGGAAGAGGAGGCTGCGGCGAAAGACCGGGGTTTCCGCTACTACGCGCAGATGAGGGGAGTCACCTCGCAGTCCCAGCTCGACGCGCTCGCCTACCTCACCGAGGGGGACACGCTGCTTGCGGACAGGGCCGTGACGGCTATGCTCGACACGCTCCGGAAGACGAATTTCGGGACGAAGAACGACCTTTCCAGGGCCAGCGGCTCGATGCTGATGACCGGGGCGATGGTCTATGACTGGTGCTACGACAGGATGAGCGAGGAGCAGAAACGGGAATATGTCCGGGAGTTCGTCCGCATAGCCGGCACGATGGAGTGCCATTATCCGCCGAAGGACGGGGAGAGCGTCGCGGGGCACGGCTCGGAATGGATGATTCTCAGGGATATGCTCTCCTGCGGCGTAGCCGTCTATGACGAATATCCGGAGATGTACGAAATCGTCGCAAAGATGATTTTCCGGGACTATGTGCCCGTGCGCGACTACATCTACGCCGGACACAACTACCATCAGGGGACGGGATATGTCACCGTGCGCTACCTCAACGACCTCAACTCTCTCTGGATTTTCGACAGGATGGGGGCGGGGGAGATCTACAGCCCCGAACAGAGATATGTCCTCTATGACTTCATCTACCGCCGCCGTCCGGACGGGCAGGTTATGCCGGCGGGCGACGTGAACCCTTCGAGACGGGACAGGCCGCAGACCTACGCGATGCCGGCGATGCTCGCCGCGAGCTACTGGAAGGACCCGCTGCTTATGTACGAGTACGAACGCCGTCCGAGCGTGGAGACGCATATGCTCATACTCGAACTGCTCTGGAGGGACTTCGATGTCAGGGGGAAGTCGCCGGAGGGGCTTCCGCTCTCCCGCTACAGCGGCACGCCGTTCGGCTGGATGATCGCGAGAACCGGATGGGACGGGGACAGCGCGATAGCCGAGATGAAGATCAACGAGCACTATGTCGGGAACCACCAGCACCTCGACGCGGGGACGTTCCAGATTTATTACCGGGGTCCGCTCGCCATCGACTCCGGCTCCTATCAGGGCTCTTCCGGAGGCTACAACAGCCCGCACAACAAGAACTATTTCAAGCGCACGATAGCGCACAACTCGCTCCTCGTCTATGACCCTTCGGAGAAGTTCGCCTGCTGGAACTACGGCGGGGCGGACAAGACGGAGTTCGCCGCGAACGACGGCGGCCAGAGGATGCCGGGCGACCGCTGGGAGACCTGCCGCAGCTTCGCCGACCTGCTCGGCGGGGAATACACGGTCGGTGAGGTGCTCGCGCACGGTTTCGGCCCGTCTCCGCAGACCCCGGAGTGGACGCTGCTCCAGGGCGACATAACGAAGGCCTACAGCGCGAAAGTGGAGAGCGCGAGACGCAGTTTCGTGTTCCTCAACCTCGGGGGCGACGGCGGCGAAGTCCCGGCCGCGATGGTGGTGTTCGACCGCGTCAGGTCCTCCGACCCATCTTTCAGGAAGTTCTGGCTGCTCCACAGCATCGAGGAGCCGCAGATTGACGGCGCCGGGTTCACGGTCGCCCGCACGAAGGACGGCGACAGCGGAAAGTTGCACTGCGACATCCTGCTGCCCGAGGAGGACAACCGGAATGTCGAGAAGGTCGGCGGCCCGGGCAGGGAGTTCTGGGTATTCGGCCGGAATTTCCCGAACGCCGCCACCACCAGACCCGACCCGTGCAACGAGCGCGGGGCCTGGAGGGTGGAGCTGAGCCCGAAGGCCGGGGCGCAGGAGGACTGCTTCCTCAACGTGCTTCAGGTTTCGGACAGGAGCATTAAGAAAACTCTGCCGGTTTCGCGGATCTCCGGCGAGAACGCCGAAGGGGCGGTTGTGGGAGACAGGGCGGTGGTCTTCTGCGCCGACTGCGGAAGGACGGACTCCGGCTACGCTTTTGAAATCTCCGCCAAGACCGCGAAGAAGCACGGATGCAGGAAGTTCACCATCCTGTTCACCGGGCTGGAGGCCGGGGAATGGACGGTGACGAGGGACGGAAAGGCAGTCGGCGTATTCACGGCCGGAGCCGATTCCGGCACGGTCTTTCTTCCGGACGCCGCCCCGGGAATCTACCGGATAAAGCAGTTCAAATAATAATCTCAAGAATCCTTCGCAGGAAAAATGTCAAATGGCTTAATGCGATCAATGTCATAGACGAAATATTTCACCACATAATAACACTGACAGATTATGAAACAGAAACCATTGCCTGCTCTTGTCGCGTGTCTGACCGTTGTGTTGAGCCTTCACGCTTCCTCCTATGCACAGCAGAGTGAGAAGTCTGAAGCCTATGCAGCTTCGGAGCGTCAAAGAAAAGAATTGTCTTCGACTTATGGGATCTCCGAAGAACAGGCCGGCTTCGTCCAGAAATTCTCCTTCATCAGAACCCGGCAGATTGACTCTCTGTCCAGACTGAACCTGCCCGCGCCCGAGTTCCGGGAAAAGAGGGAGGAGGTCACGGACGAGTATTATCAGCGGATATTTTCGATTCTGACTGCGGAGCAGCGGGAACTTTTTGATGCAGAAGCTTTCAAGGCGGCGCGGAGCGGCGAGGTGACATCGTTGAATCTGCCGCCGATGAAAGCTGTGAGGATGGGGAGAATCAAGGCCGAATATCTCAGGTCTGTAAAGGCTCTGGAAAAGCGGGAGCTTCCCCTCGGAGAATTCAGGGAGGCCAGAGCCGGGCTTGACGCGAAGTATCGTTCCGATCTCAAGGCCTTTCTTGGAGAGGCGAAGTTCGCGGAATGGGTTGCATACAAGGATTCCGAAAATGAGCGCAGGTTCAAGAAGACATTCGGGTTCACGGATGAGCAATACCGGCAGTACATCTCTTTGGAAAACAGTCAGGCCATCGAGATCCTGAAGATAAAGAACAGCGGGCTGCCTGCGGATGAAAGGGCGCGGAAGATCTCCGAAGCGAAAGAGAAAAAAGTGAGGTCTATGCGGGAAATGCTTCCCGATGAAGTATTCAAAAAATGGAATGAATACCATACGCGAAAGGAGAACAAAGCGAAACGTCACTTATGAGAAAAATATCCGTCATCGCATTCTGCGTCATAATGTTTATGACCGGATGCACTGCAGAGCAGTTCGGAGAGGTGGATGACACGGGAAGTCCCGTATCGGCGAGGTTCGGCGTCGAGGAGGCGAAGGCGGTCTTCTCGGAGGCGTATACCGCCGCTCTGACGAAGTCCGGAGGCGGTCTTCATAGGAACAGGCTCTCTCCGGGAGAGTTCACGCCTCTGTGGGACACGGCCCTGTACTCTGAGAATCCCCGGTCTGTCTCTTATGACATCAGTCTCATCTCCGAGCGCGTGGTCTATGCGCTCGTGGCGGAGTTTCGCAACGGTAAGTCTGTCGCGGAGAGGGTGCGGGTCTGCCAGAGGCTGGTTGTCGTCAAGTCTGAAGACAGTCCGCAGGCCTTCTGCTACATTCTGTCGCTGATTCCGGACTGCGGCTGCGACGGCGGTGAGTGTATGGCGGAGCGGTTCAGGAGCTGCGCGGACAAGGGCGGGTTCTCCGGTCTCGCGGTCTGCTCCGCGCTCGTGTCCGACGGAATCTTCAGAATCGACCGTTACCGCGACGGGAAACGGATTGAAGGCGTGCGCACTTCCGGCGGAGCCGGCTCTCGGGAGCGCCGTCTTGCCAAGGCCGCGTCAATGCTGCGCGGTGTCAGTCTCATCAACAGGCTGGCCGTCACGACGCGGTCGTACGGAGAGGACTTCTGGGACGACGGGGGTTCTTCTGGCGGCGATGACGGCGGCTGGGACTATGGCGATGCCGACGACTACACCGACATCGGCGGCGGGTTCTACGAGGACGCGGCGGGCGACAAGTATTATGACACCGACGGGGACGGAATGCCGGACACGATGGTCATAGAGGGCGGCGGAATCGACGGGAACGACGACGGCGAGGATGAAGACGAGGATGGCGGCGACGGTCTTGACGACAAGTGGTGGCTGTGGCCGTCCGACCCGGACGGGAGCGGCGACGGGGGATACAATCCTGAGGACGACCCATACTACAACACGAACGATGACTTTGACGGCCACACCGGAGACGACGCTGACAATGACAGCGATGATGAGGCCTATGAGCGAGGGGAGGAGGGTCTGAAAAAGATACAGGAAGATTTGGAGAAAGGAAATGTCAAAATGCTGGAAGTCGTCAATGGGATGTTGACAGGTTTTGGGGTTGGTGTAAATGCAAATGGAATAT
>CAVIXF010000131.1:0-6313 GCA_963646585.1 Candidatus Gastranaerophilales bacterium HUM_1
TCAAAGCCCTGTTGGCCTCGCTCTTCACCGCGTTGGACTTCTTCGAGTTGTCGCAGAGGGAGTCCACGGCCTCCTGAAGCATACGCTTCTCGTTGCGGAGGATGACCTCCGGAGCCTTGATTTCGATGAGTCTCTTGAGACGGTTGTTCCTGATGATGACCCTTCTGTAGAGGTCGTTGAGGTCGGATGTCGCGAAACGGCCTCCGTCGAGAGGCACGAGCGGACGGAGATCCGGCGGAATGACCGGTATCACCTTGAGAATCATCCATTCCGGACGGTTGATGCCCTTGGACTCCTGGAACCACTTCACGATGGAGAGCCTCTTGAGAGCCTCCGCCTTCCTCTGCTGGGAGGTTTCGGTGACGATCTTCGCACGGAGCTCCCGGGCGAGGGCGTCGATGTCGATCTCCTTGAGAAGCTCGTAGACGGACTCCGCGCCCATCCCCGCCTGGAACTTGTCCGGATCGCCGTCCGGAAGGTTCTGGTTGTCAGGGAACTGCGCGAGGATGTCAAGATATTCGTCCTCCGAAAGGAGATCCAGCTTCTGAAGCCCCGTCTGACCCGGAGCCGTCACAATGTACTTTTCGTAATATATGACTGACTCCAGTTTCTTGGAGGCGATTCCGAGAAGGGCAGCGATCTTGTTCGGAGCTGACTTGAAGTACCAGATGTGCGCCACAGGGACGGTGAGCTCGATGTGTCCCATCCTCTCCCTGCGGACCTTCTTCTCAGTCACCTCCACGCCGCAGCGGTCGCAGACGATTCCGCGATACTTGATTCTCTTGTATTTTCCGCAGTGGCACTCGTAATCCTTGGTCGGGCCGAAGATCTTCTCGCAGAAAAGACCGTCACGCTCCGGCTTATAGGTCCTGTAGTTCACCGTCTCCGGCTTCAGGACCTCTCCGGAAGACCTTTCCTTGATGTCCTCCGGAGAAGCGAGAGCGATGCTGATTCTTTCGAAATTGCTTTTAACCTTGTTATCTTTATTAAAAGTCGGCATATTTCTAAAATTTCAAATTAACTTAGAAACGTGAAAAGAATAAATTGCCTCAAATTCGTCAATCCTTAATCAAGAGTGACCTTGAGACCCAGACCGCGAAGCTCGTGGAGAAGGACGTTGAGAGACTCCGGAATGCCCGGCGTCGGCATCAGGTCGCCCTTGACGATCGCCTCGTAAGTCTTCGACCTTCCGGTCACGTCGTCGGACTTGACCGTAAGAATCTCCTGAAGCACGTTGGCCGCTCCGAACGCCTCAAGCGCCCAGACCTCCATCTCTCCGAAACGCTGTCCGCCGAACTGCGCCTTACCGCCGAGCGGCTGCTGGGTGATGAGGGAGTACGGGCCTATGGACCTCGCGTGCATCTTGTCGTCGACCATATGGCCGAGCTTGATCATATAGATCACGCCCACGGTGGCGGGCTGGTCGAACCAGTCTCCCGTGCCGCCGTCGCGGAGGTAGGTCTTTCCATAGCGAGGAAGACCCGCCTTGTCGGTGTAGGCGCAGATGTCGTCGAGCGACGCACCGTCGAAAATCGGAGTGGAGAACTTGAGCCCGAGCTCCGCCCCCGCCCATCCGAGAACGGTCTCGTAAATCTGGCCGAGGTTCATTCGGGAAGGCACGCCGAGAGGGTTCAGGACGATGTCGACCGGAGTTCCGTCCTCAAGGAACGGCATATCCTCGTCACGCACGACCTTCGCCACGATACCCTTGTTTCCGTGACGGCCGGCCATCTTGTCACCGACCCTGATCTTCCTCTTTCTCGCGACATACACCTTCGCAACCTGAAGCACGCCGTTGGCAAGCTCGTCGCCGACATTGATCCTGTCGATTTCACGCTTCGCCTTCGCGGCCTCCTCCTTGTACGCGATGCAGTAGTTGTTGATGAGCTCCTTTATGAGAAGGTTCGCCGACTTGTCGGAAGTCCACTTGCCGGTGTTGATGTTCGCGTAGTCGATGTCACGGAGCGCGGAGGCCTTGATGGTCTCGCCCTTCGGGATGATGTCGACTCCGTAGAGGTCGCTGATTCCGGCGCTCTTCTTTCCCTCGGTGAGCACGATGAGCTTGTCGAGGAATCTCGCCCTGAGCGACTCCGCCTTGACGTTGAACTCCTCCTCGGCCTTCTCGACGCGGACCTTCATATCTGCCTTCGCGGCGCGTCTGTTGGCACCTGTCTCCTTGCCGGCCTTGGAATAGAGGGCGGTCTTGATGATTGTTCCGTCAAGAGAAGGGTTCGCCTTGAGGGAGGCGTCCTTCACGTCCCCGGCCTTGTCGCCGAAAATCGCGCGGAGAAGTTTTTCCTCCGGAGAAGGGTCGCTCTCGCCTTTAGGCGTGATCTTTCCCACCATAATGTCGCCCGGCTCGATGTGAGCTCCGACGCGGATTATGCCGTTCTCGTCGAGGTTCTTCGTGGCGTCCTCGCTGACATTAGGGATGTCGGAGGTGAGCTCCTCCACTCCCCTCTTGGTGTCACGCACCTCGGTGAGGAACTCCTCGACGTGGATGGAAGTGAGCACGTCCCAGCGTATCATCCTCTCGGAAAGCACGATGGCATCCTCGTAGTTGTAACCCTTCCAAGGCATAAACGCCACCTTGAGGTTGCGTCCGAGCGCGAGCTCCCCGTTCTGGGTCGCATATCCCTCCGTGAGGACCTGCCCCTTCTCGACCTTGTCGCCCTTGCGGACGATCGGCTTGAGAAGAATCGTGGTGCTCTGGTTCGTCCTCCGGTAAATCGGAAGCTGATATACGGTTATGTCGTCGGCGAAACTTACGAACCTCTCCTCGTCGGTGCGGTCGTACTTGATGTGTATCTCCTTCGCGTCCACATAGACGACTTCGCCCTTGCGCTCCGCGATGACCTGAGTCCTGGAGTCGATGCAGACCCTTTCCTCAAGACCGGTGCCCACGATAGGGGCCTCCGGGCTCAGAAGAGGAACGGCCTGCCTCATCATATTCGCCCCCATCAGCGCACGGTGGGCGTCATCGTGCTCAAGGAACGGGATGAGGGACGCGGCGACTGACGCAATCTGGTTCGGAGCCACGTCCATATAGTTGACCTCCTCCTTCGTGACCACAGGGAAATCGGCCCCGTAGCGGCAGAGGATGCGGTCTTCGAGGATGTTTCCGTCATCGTCCATCTTCACGTTGGCGAGGGAGACCATCTGGTCCTCCTCCTCCTCGGCGCTCATATACTGCCATCCGCCGCTGCTCAGATCGACCTTTCCGTTCTCGACCTTGCGGTACGGAGTCTCGATGAAGCCGAGATTGTTGATCCGGGCATATACGCACAGGGATGAGATGAGTCCGATGTTCGGGCCTTCCGGAGTCTCGATAGGGCACAGACGGCCGTAGTGCGTGTAGTGCACGTCGCGGACCTCGAATCCCGCCCTGTCGCGAGAAAGACCGCCCGGACCGAGAGCCGAGAGACGGCGCTTGTGGGTCATCTCCGAAAGCGGGTTGGTCTGATCCATAAACTGGGAGAGCTGGCTCGAACCGAAGAACGAGTTGATTACGGAAGAAAGTGTCTTCGCGTTGATCAGGTCGGTCGGAGCGAACTGCTCGCTGTCCCTCACGTTCATCTTCTCGCGGATTGTGCGCGCCATCCTCGAAAGCCCGACGTTGAACTGGTTGGCGAGCTGCTCGCCCACGGTCCTGATTCGACGGTTGCTCAGATGGTCGATGTCATCCACGGTCGCCTTGGAGTTGATGAGCTGGATGAGGTATTTGATGATTTCGATGATGTCGGTGTTAGTGAGCACGCGGACATTGTCGTCAATCGTGAGATTCAGCTTCTTGTTGAGACGGTAGCGTCCGACGTCTCCGAGGTCGTATCTCTTGTCGGAGAAGAAGAGCTTGTCGATCACGTCCCTCGCCGTGGCCTCGTCAGGCGGTTCCGAGTTGCGGAGCTGCTTGTAGATGTAGGTGACGGCCTCGGTCTCCGTGTTGGTCGGATCCTTCTGGAGGGTGTTGTAGATGATCGCGTACTCGTTGACGTTCGCATCCTCTTTCTGGAGAAGAATGGTCTTCACGTCGGTCTCCGCGAGCTTTTCGATGGTCTCCGGGCCGAGAATCTCGCCGCGCTCCACGATGGCGGTCGTCCTCTCGACAGGAATCACCTCTCCGGTGTCCTCATCGACGAAGTCCTCGATCCAGGTCTTCAGCACCTTCGCGGCGAGTTTCCTGCCCTGGAACTTCTCAAGGTTCTCCGGAGTCACCTCGATCTCGTCGGCGAGCCCGAATATGTCGATGATGTCCTTGTCGCTGTTGAAGCCTATGGAACGGAGCAGAGTCGTCACAGGGAGCTTCTTCTTGCGGTCGATGTAGGCGTACATCACGTTGTTGATGTCAGTCGCGAACTCTATCCAGGAGCCCTTGAAAGGTATTATTCTGGCAGAATAGAGCTTTGTGCCGTTGGCGTGGATGCTTGATCCGAAGAAAACGCCCGGCGAGCGGTGGAGCTGCGAAACGATGATCCTCTCCGAGCCGTTGATGATGAACGTGCCTCCCGGGGTCATATACGGAATGTTGCCGAGATAGACGTCCTGCACCTTGGTGTCAAAGTCCTCGTGCTCGGGGTCGCTGCAGGAAAGGCGGAGTTTTGCCTTCAGAGGGACGCTGTAAGTCTGCCCCCTCTCCAGACACTCTTCGATCGAATACTGCGGCGGGTCGATGAAATAGTCGATAAACTCAAGCTTATAGTTGTTGCGCGTATCTTCGATCGGAAAAATCTCCTGGAACACCTGATAGAGACCTTCATTCTTCCTGTTCTCAGGGGTCGTCTCAAGCTGGAAGAAATCCTGGAAGGACTTCAGCTGCACTTCGAGAAGGTCAGGGTATTCGAGAAGAATCTTTGATGTTGCGAAAGAAATTCGCTGATTTTTAGTCTTTTGTGACATCTTCTGCCCTTATGATATTATGTAAAACATAAATACGACAAAAAGGTTTAGGGTCTGCCATCGACCCTAAACCTGAGATTGTTCCCCTTCGGGGAAGCGGGAGAAGTTATTTAACTTCAACTTCTGCACCTGCCTCTTCAAGGGCAGCTTTCAGTTCGTCAGCCTCTGCTTTTGACGCCTTTTCCTTGATTGCCGTAGGAGCCTTGTCTACAAGTTCCTTGGCTTCCTTCAGTCCGAGACCGGTCTTCTCGCGAACGACCTTGATCACGTTGAGCTTAGCCTGACCCGCGCTCTTGAGAACGACGTCAAACTCGGTCTGCTCAGCCGGAGCGGCCTCCGCGCCTGCAACAGGGCCTGCCGCTACAGCGACTGCCGCAGCTGCCGGCTCGATGCCGTACTCTTCCTTGAGGATGTTTGCAAGTTCCTGAACATCTTTCACAGTAAGGTTAACCAACTCTTCTGCGAGTGCTTTAATGTCTGCCATAGTTAATTGATATTTTTAATTGTTGATATTTATTCGTTCGCCTTCTTCTCTTCGATGGCCTTCACGAGGCCTGCGACAGTGTTGCCGGATGCATTCTGCAGAGCGGAGATGACATTGCGGGCAGGTGACTGGAGAAGAGTGATGATGTCGCCGATGAGTTCCTCCCTGGACTTGATGTTGCAGAGCTCGTTGAGCTTGTCCGCTCCGAGGAACGCGCACTCCTGGACGAAAGCGCCCTTGAGGGCCGGCTTCTCGGAACCCGCGTCCTGGAACTTCTTGATGAGTTTCGCAGGAGCGTTCGGAGTCTCGGTGTACATTATGGCCGTAGGGCCTTCCAATGCCGGATAGAGCTCCTTGATGTCCTCGCCGCACTCCTCGGTGGCCTTGATGAAGAGGGTGTTCTTCACCACCGTGAGCTTGATCCCATTCTCGAAACACTCGCGACGGAGCTTTGACGTCTGTTCGGCGTTGAGTCCGGAGATGTCGGTGATATAGAAATTAGGAGTCTCCTTGAGCTGCGCTGAAATTGCGTCGATTACTTCTACTTTTACTTCCTTTCTCATAACTGTAATCCTTTATTCAGCACTGCCGATTGTTTTAACATCAATATGAATGCCCGGGCTCATCGTGGAGCAGAGGGAGAGGGACTGAAGGTAAGTGCCCTTGAGCGAAGCCGGCTTGAGCTTGAGAATGGCGTTCACCAGTTCGTTCGCATTGCCGAGAATCTGCTCCGGAGTGAATGACACCTTGCCGATCGCGGCGTGCACGATACCGGTCTTGTCCACCTTGAAGTCAATCTTTCCGGCCTTCACTTCCTTGACCGCCTTGCCGATCTCCATCGTGACCGTACCGGTCTTCGGGTTAGGCATAAGGCCTCTCGGACCGAGGATACGGCCGATTACGCCGACTTTCGCCATAACGGAAGGGGTGCAGATG
>CAVIXF010000132.1:0-6307 GCA_963646585.1 Candidatus Gastranaerophilales bacterium HUM_1
GAGGAACAGCACGGACGAGGGCTTCTACGACATCGCGGTGGATGACAACGGCACGGGCGTGAAGGACGAGAACCTCGACAAACTCTTCGTCCCGAACTTCACGACCAAGAGCAGCGGCACGGGCCTCGGCCTCTCAATCTGCCGCAGCATCGTGGAATCCTGCGGCGGAAGCATCGGCTACAGGAAGTCATTCGCCCTCGGCGGGGCCTGCTTCACGGTGCGGCTGCCGAAGGAGCGCCCCGGCGGAGGCGAGGTAGCCTGACAGCAGGACGGTGTGGACTCCGAGCTTCCACCAGAGAAGCCCCCGGTCGGTGTCCCAGCCGGCGAAGTGGAACAGATGGGCGTCAATCAGGGTCGCGATGCCGTAGAAGAGGAACATCAGGGCGAGCGTGCCGAGAATGCGCCCCCAGCGGTACGGGACCGGCCAGTACTTCTGCCCGAGGCAGGCGCTGAGGACGAACATCACCGCATAGCTCGCGAGATGGCCGAACGCCGCCGCCCAGTAGGAATACCTCGGCATAAAGAGCAGATTGACGGCGACCGTCACCAGAAGCCCCGCCGAAGTGATCCATATCGCCATATTCGTCTTCCCCGAGAGCTTGTACCACATCGACACGTTGAAGAGCATCCCCAGCAGCATATAGGAGAAGAGCATCACCGGGACGACCCCCACCCCGCTGCGGAAGTCGCGCCCGAGGAGAAGGGAGATTATGTCCATATAATATATGACCCCGAGGAAGACGAGTCCGCAGAAGGCCGTGAACAGCTCCATAACCCTGGCATACAGAGCTTTGCTCTCCCTGTCCCGCGCCCTCTGGAAGAAGAACGGCTCGGCGGCGAATCGGAACATCTGGATGAAGAGGTTCATTATCACCGCGAGTTTCACCGCCGCCTGGAATATGCCGAGGCTGGCCTGCCACCGCCCCGCGTCCGTGTCGAGGAAACGGAAGAGTATGCGGTCGAGGAAGTCGTTGACTATCCCCGGAAGAGCCGCGACCATAAGGGGGAGGGAATATGCCAGCATCTGTTTCAGAAGTTCTCCGTCGAACTTGAAGTTCAGACGGACGAGGTCCGGGACGAAGAGCAGGGCGCAGACCGTGCAGCTGAGGAGTATCGCGAATATGACATAGCTGAAGTCGGGTGTCGGGCTTATGAAATGCAGCAGCCACACGTCCGAAGGCGTCAGCGCGGAGGCCTCGACCCCGAGAGCCGCCGCCCGCCGCGAGCAGAAGGACACGAACGGGAAGAAAAGCAGGATGTTGGCCCCCGTCTCCACCAGAATCTTCACGGTCTTGAAGACGGCGAACTTCACGGCCCTGTGCTCCTGCCGCAGCTTCGCGAAGAGTATGGCGGTGACGCTGTCAAGGGCGAGTATCCCGCCCATATACATTATGCAGCTCCCGTATCCGTCGTAGCCCAGAAGATGCGCGAGCGGCCCGGCGAAGACGACCGTCAGCGCGAGGAAGGCGAAGCTGACCGCGCTCACCGCCGCGAGCGCGCTGGAATAGACCCTGTCCGGCCGCGCCCCCTCCTTGTTCGCGAAACGGAAGCATCCGGTCTCCAGCCCCATCGCCAGAACGACCTGAAGCACGGCGATGTACGCCATAAACTCCGTGACCACGCCGTAGCTCGCCGGAGTGAGGAGCCTCGTGTAGAACGGGACGAAAAGGAAGTTTATTATTCGGGCGAGTATGGTGCTCAGCCCGTATATCGCGGTCTCCCCCGCCAGCTGTTTCAACGGATTTCCTGCCATAAAAGATGTATTCAGAAGCCGTTCCGGGATGCGTCAGACGCCGCTCTGGCGGCGGTCCGGAAACGGAACTGCAAAATTAGGCTTTTTTCGGGACATTTCGGCGGCCATCCCCTTGCGGAAACATCGGAATTTTCTAACTTTGCGCGTCAAAAAGCGGAGGAGAATCCCTCCGCACCAATCAAACACCATATGATATGAAACGAACGGGAACAATCCTGGCTGCGGCCATATCCATAGCCATATACCTCTGCTCCGTCTCCTGCGGCGACGGCGGACGCAGGAAGAAAGTCGCGGAAGAACAGAAAGACAGCATAAATATGATCCAGAACAGCGAACCGGAATTCGACATCGTCACGACGGAGGGCACGATCCGCGTGAAACTCTACAGCAAGACCCCCAGGCACAGGGACAACTTCTGCAAGCTCGTGAGCGAGCACTACTACGACAGCCTGCTTTTCCACAGGGTCATCAACGGATTTATGATCCAGACCGGAGACCCGTACACGAAAGACGCGACGAAAGCCGAACTGTACGGGCAGGGCGGACCGGACTGGACCGTTCCGGCGGAATTCGTCAGCGGATACCGCCACAAGAAGGGGGCTCTCGCCGCCGCGAGAAGGGGTGACACCGCCAACCCGCGCAAGTCCTCAAGCGGCTCGCAGTTCTACATAGTCCAGGACGAGACCGGCTGCGCCCACCTCGACGGGCAGTACACGGTGTTTGGGGAGACGGTCGAGGGATTTGACGTCATCGACAGAATCGCCGCCGCGCCGACCGACTGGAGGGACAGGCCGGTGGACGACATCCGGATCATCACGATAAGGCCGGTCGCCGCGCAGGCGGAAGAGCCGGCGGACAGCACTTCGGCGGGGGTTGACAGCACGGCAGTCGGGAAGGACGGCGTCCCTGCGCCTGAAAAAACCGGAATCAGGACAGCCGGAGACAGAGTCAGGACGAAGGATTTGAACTGAAAGGCGGAGGACGGCGATATGACGAAGAAAATAATCTTTTTCGACGCGGACGACACTCTCTGGGAGAACGAGGGCTATTTCAGAAACGCCGAAAGGGAATTTGCGGAGCTGCTCCATCACGAGGCGGACGCGGCGGCGGTACAGCAGGTTCTCTGGGCGAGACAGGAGGGAAACATCCCGATTTTCGGCTACGGATCGAAGACCTATATGCTCGGAATGCTCGACACCGCGCTCGAGCTCTGCGGCGGCAGCCTCGACACGGAGACATATAACGGAATCAAGAAAATCATCACCGACCTCGCCTACCACCGCTTCGAGATGATCGACGGAGTGGAGAACGCCCTCGGGGAACTGAAGGAGATGGGGTACGAGCTTGCGGTGGCGACGAAGGGCGACCTCACCGAGCAGCTCAGCAAGTACCGTAAGAGCGGACTCTCCCGCTTCTTCCACCACATCGAGGTGCTTGAGGAGAAGGACAGGAGGAACTACCTCGAACTCTGCGCCAAGTTCGACATCGAGCCTGAGGACCTGATTATGGTCGGCAACTCCGTCAAGTCGGACATAGTTCCGGTGATTGAAATCGGAGGCCGCGCGATTTACGTCCCGCACGAGATGGTCTGGTCGCACGAGTTCGCGGATATGCCCGTCTCTGACAGGGTCTACGAGGCCGGCTCCATCGCCGGGGTGCCGGAAATCGTCCGCAGTTTCTGAGTTCACAAAATATCCCCGAAAAGATACGAATCGGGCCGAAACGAAAAAAATCGGCGGATTCCTTCCGGCTCATACTGCAAGATTTTGGCACGAGGATTGCAAGTTCCTCCGCCCGAATAGTTTTTTCATAGGTTAAGTTTTAGGTTAGAATTCGAATCGCGCTCGGTGTGAATCAAGCGCGATTCACTTTTTATTGATTCAGATGCAGAACACCGCATACAGCGGCACGGATTTTATCCCGTTCTCAAAGCCGAAGTTCTTCTTTGAGATTCTGAGCGCATATTCCGTCTTATACCGCTCCGCGAAGACGCCGAGACTCTTCGACCTGTTGCGTCTTCCTTTCTTGACCTCGACCGGAACGACTTTTCCGTCAATCTGGAGGACGAAATCGACCTCCGCTTTCCCGTCGCTTTGCCAATAGAGCGGCTTATGCCCTCCCGCGACAAGCGCCTGCGCGACAAAATTCTCCGTCATCGCACCAAGATAGGTGTTGTCTTCCTCGACCGGAGACAGAATCATCTGCAGCGGAACGCCCGAACTCATCGTCAGCAGTCCTATGTCGCCCATATAAAGTTTGAAATCGGCGAGGTCGACATAAGCGTTCAGCGGAATGAAACCGTGCTCAAGCCTCCTGCATCTGATGACGATGCCGGCGAAGTCGAGCCAGTCTATGGCCTCGCCGAAAATGGCCGCTGTCCCTCCGCGCTGCACGACCTTGTACTGGAACTTCGTGTTTTCTTTGGCGAGCTGTATCGGGATAGAGTTGTAGCTGGCCCGGATTCTGACGCTCGTGGCGTTGTCGGAGTATTTCGTCATATCCGCGACATACTGGTTCTGAATGTCGTGCTGAATCTGCTGTATCTGGACGAAACTTCCGGACCGGACAAATTCCGCGACGGCCGCAGGCATTCCTCCGACGATGAAATAGTCACGGTAAGAGCTCAGCGCCAGCTCGTGCCAGGCCTCCTGCATCTTCTCATCCGCATCGAAGCGCCTCCGGATTTCAGACGCGAGCCCCTCCTTGCCCACGGCCCAGAGAAATTCCTCGAAATCAAGAGGATACAACCGGAGTTCCTCCACTTTTCCGACCGGATAAGGGCATTTCCGGCGGTTTATCGCCACTCCGAGAAGAGACCCCGCTGCCACGACGTGGTATTCCGGCGTCTGTTCGCAGAAATATTTCAACGCCATCAGAGCCCGTTCGCAGGCCTGGATCTCGTCGAAGAAAATCAGCGTCTTCCCGGCGGTTATCCGCACGTTCTTGAGCGCCTCGATGAACTGAATGATTTTGCCTGGCGCGATTTCCGTCTCCAGCATCCTGACCAACGCGCTTTCCGTCTCCATATTGAGATAGACCGTGTTCTCGAAATGCTCCCGCCCGAACTCCCGGATTATGTATGTCTTGCCCACCTGCCGCGCACCGTCCACAATGAGCGGCATCCTGCCGTCCCTGTCCTTCCACTCCGACAGCCTTTCAGTGATTTTCCGTTTCATAAGAAGCCTGATTTTTCCACAAATTTATCAAAATGTTCGGAAAAATCATCGAATCACTGATTTTTCCGAACATTTTGGTCATTTCCCGTCAAATCCCGAATGAGGATCCTATCTAAATCCCTGTCCTGCGATACAATGCACAGCCAAGAATATTATGCTTCGCCAGATAATCTTGATGAGAAGACAGATTATCGAACCACCTCCTGATTTGTCGGGATGTTATGTACATCTGCAAATCTTCATATTTTGAAGACAAATAAGCATATATTTCTCCAACCCGGAAATCCATTCCCACATCAAAGAATTCAATATATTCCTTAATGTCCCTTTTTATTGTCCTCGGTATCATTCTTATTATCTGAATCAGCATTTCCAGACTCGGACAGTGCCCCATAAGTCTGCCTTTATGGAAGACTTATGGGGCGTCCATACAATCTTTCCGGTATTGCAATGTTTATCAATCAATTGCCGAAATGGAAGAGAAATTTTTCCAGCCAAAGTCCGCCTTATATGCGGATTCTGAACCCGCAGGAACTTTCAGCACAGAATAGACCCCGACAGAGCCGAAGACATTGTATCCAAGTGTCGGTGGAGTTGTCGCACCTATTTGAAAGAAGTAAATCTGGTCATTCCCATATAGAGCATAGTCTCCGATGCTTGCCAATTCTGAGCAATTCTGCATATATATTCTGTGCAAAAGTCCACAATTCTTAAAGGCAGCCTCTCCAATTTCTGACAATTGAGATCCTTTATCAAAAGACAAATCGGTCAGCGAGGTGCAGTTTACGAAACAACCGGCATCTATCTTGGTTATCGATGATGGGATTTTTACAGACTTCAATGAAGAGCAATTTGCAAAAACGCCTTTACTGTAACGGATGTAACCGGCCCTATAATCTTCTTGATCGACAGGGTCACAATACGTGTCTGGCGCCCAAATCCCACCTGCCAAAATTGAAAGTATACTCTCATCCTGAAACTCCACAGCCTCAAGAGCCTTGCAATTTCTGAAAGCAGCTTCTCCAATATTCTGACAAGATGCCGGAATAGTAATTGATCTCAGCGAAACACAATCACTAAACGCGCCAACATAGTTTAATCTCGAATGATGTGTGTAAGGATAATCCCTATCATCATACTGAAGCACAGAACACCCACCACCTATTTCTTTCAACTGCGAATCCTGTTCAAATAACACATTCTCCAATGCCTTACAATTCTTGAATGCAGAATACTCTATAGTTTCGCAAGACGCAGGAATAACTATAGACTTCAATGACACACAATCACTGAATGCCCCATTACTGAACCCATAGCGATGGCCACTAGTATCTTGTAACATCTAAATGTTGTATAAATTCAAAAATAATTGTATCTT
>CAVIXF010000133.1:0-6298 GCA_963646585.1 Candidatus Gastranaerophilales bacterium HUM_1
GCGTTGGACTGCGATAAATTTAATCCTCACAACCCTTAGGTTAAATTTTCTTGTCCGCCTTGCATCCGCCCCCTTTCTGAAATCAGGTATCCCGGTAGGGACGGGGGTGTCTGGCTGCGTTGGACTGCGATAAGTCAAATCCTCACGGCCTTCAGGCCGTTAAGAAACAGATATGAAACTGAAACTGGAAAAACCGGTGGTTTTCTTCGACATCGAGAGCACCGGACTTAACATTCCCTCGGACAGCATCATCGAGCTCTGCTTCGTGAAAGTCTTTCCGGACGGGGAGAGAAGAGTGAAGACCTGGCGGGTATGCCCCTGGGACTATGTGAACAACCGTCAGAGGCCCATCGAGCCGAGCGCGATGGCCGTGCACGGAATCACCGACGCGGAGCTCGTGAACGAGCCGAAGTTCCACGAAATCGTGGACGAGGTTGTCTCCTGGCTTGAAGACTCCGAACTCGGAGGCTACAACTCCCAGAAATTCGACCTGCCTATGCTCGCGGAAGAAATGGAACGGGCGAGGGTCTACAGGCACAGGGATTTCGGGCTTGACCTGCACTCGAAGAAAATGATCGACGCGCAGCTGATCTACTTCGCCTACGAACCGCGCAACCTCAAGGCCGCCCACAAATTCTACTGCGGATGCGACTTCGAGAACGCTCACGCGGCGGAGGCGGACGTGCTCGCGACGGTCGAGGTCGTGGAGGCCCAGCTTGACAAATACTCCACGGTCGACCCGGACAAGGGCTTCCCCGTGCTCAAGAACGACCTCAACGCGCTCTCCGGCTTCGTGAAGACACGCTATGTCGATTTCGCCGGGAGGCTCATCCTGAACGACAAGGGCGAGCCGGAGGTGAACTTCGGCAAGCACAAGGGCAAGACCGCGAGAACCGTCTTCCGTGAAGACCCGTCCTATTTCAGCTGGATCGAGAGAGGCGACTTTATGCTTGACACCAAGCGGCAGTTCGCCAGGCTGAAGGAGCAGTTCGAGCAGGAGAACAAGGCGAGACTGGAGGCGATGAAAAAGCCTCTGAACGAGAACGAAACCGCCGACGCGGCGGCGCAGCTGCGGGAGAAGTTCGGCTCCGGCCGCCTTTTCCAATAAACCGCCGTCTTTCTGCACTACGGCAGCCGCAAACTAATCCCGGCCGCGCCCGCTTGACGAGAATACACCGAAACGACAACACGATGAACATCATTGTAAAACCCCTTGAAGGGATCTGCACCTGCAGGCCCGACACGACTTGGGAGCGTGAGAACAAGGACATCTACGCCCCGCAGGCGGTCGTCGCATACAGATACGCCCCCGTACTTTTCATCCGCATCTGCAAGGCGGGCAAGTGCGTCGGCTACAAGTTCGCCTCGCGCTACTACGACGGATTCAATTTCGGGGTGCTGCTCTACGGTGGCGTTCAGACCGGGAAAACCGCCCGGGACATTATGCCGGAGAGGATTCGGGGGGAGGAGACCACCGAGTTGAAGACCAGGCCGGCAACGATTCCGGGGACGGAATCCGCCTCGGAAGCGTCCGCCATACACTGGTCGGAGTGCCTCGACCACAGCTCGATACTCCCCTTCCCGCTCTACAGCCCCGTGGTGCTCGGGAACGACGAACTCGGGAGCAGCGAAAAGAAGTTCACGCTCAGGAAAAACGGGACGGTGCTGTTCAGCACGGTGGAAGGAAGCGCGGAAATGGCGGAGAACGCAGTCGTGAAAGCCTCCGAGCTGGTCTCGCTGCGAATCGGCGACATCATCGCCATAGAACTTCAGGAGCCGCTTCCGATGACGGAAAGGCCTTCAGGAGACGGCGGGCAGGACTGCCTGCTGACCGGAGACTTTCTTGAGACGGAAATCTTCCGGCATCAGATAATATTTTAAGTGGCCAACACCTCTATCGGCAGAATATTCCAAGCGGTTCACAACACCATCAGCAGAATATCCCAAGCGGGACGCAACACTATCGGCAGAATATCCCAAGCGGTTCACAACACCATCAGCAGCGCCCCGCCTGCAATCAGCAGGCAGCCGATGAGCGACTTCAGGGTGAACTTCTCGCCGAGGAAAATCAGGGCGAGAATCAGGGTGAACACGACGCTCAGCTTGTCGATGGCGACGACTTTCGTGGCCTCCCCCATCTGCAGGGCCTTGTAGAAGCACAGCCAGGACGCTCCGGTCGCGAGTCCGGAAAGGGTGAGGAACAGCCAGCTTCTGGAACTTATCGAGCCGATCCCGCCCTGCGTGTCGGTGACGAAGACCATCATCCAGGACATAAGCACGACCACGACGGTCCTGATCGCCGTGGCGAGGGTGGAGTCAACCCCGCAGATTCCTATTTTCGCGAGAATCGACGTCAATGCGGCGAAAACGGCCGACAGGACGGCAAAGACAATCCACATATCTTCTAATCTAATTAACTCATTTATCGTGACTTATCTCTCTGCGCACGGCGCTTTTGCGCCTTGTCGCTTTCACGTCCTCAAAGAAGACGGGCGAGAGCCCTTGCCAAGTTTAGCAATAGCGGAACTTGAATCAACATAAGATTCTTGCACAAGGGGCTGACTAAATCACATTTAGCCAGCCCCCTGTCGATTGTCGGATTGAAACTTATTTTGAAGCCTCAACGGAAACCTTGCGGAATTCCTTGAAATCTTTCATAAGATCCAATGCATTCTTGCGTGCACGTGCACCGGCAGCCTTGTTTCCTTTCTCTACCTGCGCCTCGGCATTCTTCTGAAATTCTGCGATCTCAGCATTGATTTTTGCTACGAGCTCTTTCATAACTATTTGATTTTAATGTTAGTAATTGAATTCCTCATTCAAAACCGGTGCAAGTTATGCAGAAAATGTCTAACTTGCAAATATATAAGGCATATTTTTGCAATTTTTACATAGCGCCGCACTTGTTACTTATCGCGAAAAATGCGAAATTTGCAGGGATATAGAAACATAAAAAAGATGATGCAGGTCATTTTTGAAGGTTTCATAAAACAGCTCTCAATGAAGATTTCATCAAAATTCAAAGTCCGCTCGATGGTCGGGCAGAACGTAATCGTGCAGCAGGGCAAGTACGGCGGAGATATGACAAGGATAATATCCCTCAACGACACGGCCCTGTTCCTCTGGAACGCGCTGAAAGACAAGGAGTTCTCCGTGAACGACGTGAGGGACGCCATTCTGGGCGAATACGAGATTGACAGGGAGACGGCGGAGAAGGATGCCGCAGCCTGGTGCGAAAAGCTCAGGGAGTGCAGGCTCATCGAGGACACTGAAAATCAGGGGATATGTCAGTGAATCTTTCCATCGCCGGATTCGTCTTCGAGTTCAGCGGGCCGGACTTGTGCGCGTTCGTGAAGGCTATGCCTTTCTTCCGCCCGTTCCTGACAGGAGACGACGCGGGTGTTCCCGAGTTGCGCGTGTCAGAAGAGCTTGACGGAGCGGCGGTCGCCGGGCTTGAGAAGATGTGCCGGGAAAAGGACAGCTTCTTCGACCTCGCCTTCGAGGACATCGTGTGCCGCTTCTACCGTGATTGGGACGACATCATATTCCGGATGGACGAGGAGCACTCCGGACTTGAACTCTGGGAGGTCTGGACCATTGGGGGCGACATCGTGAGGACGTCGCTTGTGCACGCGACCGCGACTATGTACCGCTACGCGCTCTGGACTGCCGTCAATTTCCTGACGCTCAAGCATAACTGTCTCGCGATACACTGCTCCGCCAATGTCTTTGACGATGAGGCGGTCATATACCTCGGAGAATCGGGGACAGGGAAGAGCACGCATACGAGGCTTCTGAGGGAGCGCTATCCGGAGTCTTTCCTGCTGAACGACGACAGCCCTTTCGTGAGGGTGACTCCGGGCGGCGAAGTGCTGGTCTTCGGCTCGCCGTGGAGCGGCAAGACCCCCTGCTACAGGCAGGAGGCCCACCCGCTGAAGGCCATAGTCAGGCTCAGGCAGGCTCCGTACAACAAAATCCGGAAGCTCGACGCGATGCAGGCCATCGGGGCGCTGCTCCCGTCAGCACCGCCGGCGCTGAACTATACGGACGAAACCGCCGATATGCTCTGCAATTATGTTTCTGACATTCTGGATGCAGTTCCCGCGTGGATTCTGGAATGCCTCCCTGACACGGAGGCGGCGGAACTCTCTCACGACACCGTTCTTTGAGCCAGCTATGGGAGTCGAACCCACGACCTTCGCGTTACGAATGCGATGCTCTACCAACTAAGCTAAACTGGCTTTGGCCTCAATCTTCGGACAGCGTCCGGAGAAAGGACTGCAAAGATAGGAAATATTCTTTAATATCAATCCAATTTGAAAGAAATTATCCACCTGAATAAAAATTTTCTGCGCCGATGACTTCATATACGGACATATTGATAATAGGAGGAGGAGCCGCCGGGCTTATGGCGGCGGCCGGAGCGGCCTCGACGGCCGACGGAAACGGACTTCGGGTTACGGTTCTTGAGAAGATGCCGAGGGTCGGACGCAAGATTATGATAAGTGGCAAGGGACGGTGCAACTTCACCAATATGTCCGGATGGAACGAGTTTTCCTCCCACATACACCCGAAGGCGGATTTTCTGAAACCGGCGTTCTACGGTCTTCCGCCGGAGAAGCTCACGGCGATGATCGAGGAGAAAGGCTGCCCCTGCGTCACGGAACGGGGCGACAGGGTGTTCCCGGAGTCCCACAAATCCTCAGACATCGTGGATGCGCTGCTGGCGATGGCGCGTGATGCCGGGGCTGAAATCGTCACTGGCTGCGAGGTCATCGACGTCGGCAAGGGCAGCGACAGCGATTCCGGCGGCGGGTTCATCGTCAGGACCTCGGCCGGGGAGTACAGGTGCAGAAGCCTGATAATCACCACGGGAGGCCTCTCCTACCCCGCCACAGGCTCGACCGGGGACGGCTACAGATGGGCGGAGAAGCTGGGGCACAGGCTCACCGTTCGCTTCCCCTCGCTCACTGCGGTCGTGCCGGCCGGGTATAAGGTCTCGGCGGCCGGTAACGGGGCTGCGCTGTCCGGGAACGTGTCCTCGCTGTCCGTGCGCCAGACCGCCGGAAACGGGGCGGCGGGGAACGGAGCGGCAGGGAACGGGGCGGCACGGGAGGCAAGTCCGGAGGGAGAGTGCGCGAACGCGGAATACTGCGGGATGAAAGGTCATATCGACCGTTCAGTGCCGCTCAGCGAATGGGGAAGGTCGCTTCTGGGGATATCCCTGAAGAATGTCAGGCTCAGCGTCACGGACGGCGGGAATGAACTCTGCTCGGAGTTCGGAGACCTCGACTTCACCGACGGCGGGGTCGAAGGCCCGATCGGATTCAAAGTCAGCAGGAAAGCGGTGAAGGCCGTGATGAACGGCGCGAAAATCACCCTGCACATCGACCTCAAGCCGGCGGTCAGTCCGGAGCAGCTTGAAAAACGCATAGACGAGCTCTGGAAGGAAATCACGGAGGACAGGCGCAGCCGCTGCGTCATCCGGGGGCGCAGCGTGCTCAAACCCTACAAAGAAAGATTCGCCGTGCTGCTGTCTAAACTGCTGCCCGGAGAGCTTGTCCGTCCGTTCTCCGCGTCCAACCCGGGAATCGACAGCCGCACGCTCGGCCGTGCGCTGAAGGACTGGAGGCTTCCGGTCGCCGGATATGTCGGGTATGAACGCTGCGTGGTGACCGCCGGAGGGGTCTCGCTCGACGAGGTCAACAAGAAGGATATGCAGTCCAAACTGACGCCGGGGCTGTATTTCGCCGGAGAACTGCTCGACCTTGACGGAGACACGGGCGGCTACAACCTGCACACGGCCTTCTGCACGGGCTATCTCGCCGGGACGAAGGCGGCCGGAAGCTCGTCAGTCTCGAATATTCAGTCTATCACCTTTCAAGGACATTGGTCCTGGTCCAGACATAGCTGTCGTAGTAGTTATACCATTTGATGAGTCCGAGGTACTTTCCGCCCCAGCCGGTTCCGTCGATGCAGGCATATCCCACGGCCGTCGGCTTTATGTCGCCCGCTGATTTCGCGGTTCTGATGAACACCGCCTTGTCCACTCCGACATATCTCCAGTCTGCTGAATAGTATCCGCTCTGAAGAGGAATGACTCCGTTGTAGTATGAAGTGACGATATGCGCCCCCAGTCTGATATTGGCGTCCTCGATGAAGATTTCGTTGAGAGTCCTGTCGCTCCCGGCATAGTAGTCGAGTATGCGCGTCACCTCATCCGGAGTGAGAGCCTTGCTGTAGTTCTCGGCCTGGTTCGGACCCCACATGAAATACACGTCGCTCTGGTATCTCGTCC
>CAVIXF010000134.1:0-6233 GCA_963646585.1 Candidatus Gastranaerophilales bacterium HUM_1
GTCCCAGAAGTATTCTCGGGACTGCCGCGACCGCCGTATGAGGTTCACGAATACGCAATCAGAAGCAGGTTGTTTTCATATATCACCTTACCACAACTGCGCAGTCGGGCTCTTACTCGTGGTGGTTCTTGCAGGTCTTGACGACGCTCGTCTTAAGCGCATCAGACTTGTTTTCAGAATTGAGGTCTGAGCACTTTTTGTCATCCGGACGGCTCTCGACAGTTTCTGTCGTAGACGTATTTTCTCCGAGCGTGGTGACTGTGGTGCATTTGCATTTGTCCGACTTGCAGGAAGCCGCTGAAAGCATAGCGACGAGCGCCAATGCCACAAAAGATACTTTCTTCATAATTTATTGTTTGTTAAAGCATTGATCAATCCGAGAAAAGCTCCTCTCCGGGACTGTCCGTAACAAGATGCAAATTTAGGCTATTTTGTGACACCAAACAAAAAGCCTCCGTGCAAAAACATTCACACAAAGGCTTATTCAGTCTACATTTTCACCGCAGGGACCAAGGCCTCATCAGAGGCCCGTCCGGGCCGGGTATTTCTGTCATCGCGCAAGCGATGTCGGAAATACGGAAAGGCGAAAAGGACGCAGGGGTTTGGGGATGTGCCCCAATATTAACGAGGCGGCGGGCCGCCCGGGCCGCCCGGGCCGCGCCGTCCCTTGGAGGCATTGTCAAAATTGCCGAAACGATAGGTCAGCGACAGGATGACATAGCGCCCGAGAGTGTTGTTGCGCACCTCCTGATGGTAGTTCGACTCGTCGGTCACGGAGAGGTTCTTCGACTGGTTCAGGATGTCATAGGCCTTGAGCGCGATTGTGAACTTCTTCTTGTAGAACAGCTGCGTAATCTCCGCGTTCCAGATGTATTCGTCAGACTGAGGGGTCGTGTACCCGTTGTACCAGTTGTAGTCCAGCTGCGAGATGAGGTTCATCCCCCAAGGCAGAGTCCAGTTCACCGAGCCGTTCACCTTGTTGTTGAAAGTGGCGGCGGTCGATGCCGAAGCGATTGTGTACCAGGACTTCGAGATCCGCGTCCGCCCTCCGAGAGTGACCTCCACCGCGTCGTTGCGGTAGGTGAACCGCAGTCTCTCCGTGAAGTTCAGGCTCTGCGTCCTGTTGGTCGTGAAATCCTCGGCGTACTCGGACAGGTCTTTGCCGTATTCGCCGTGGAATCTGTCATAGTCGAAATCCGCCGTCGTGCTGTCGTAATAGTCCCCGGCCTTCGCTGCGAACGCCGTCGTCCCGATGTAGGACGTGGTGTTCGAATATTTCGCATAAGTCATCGAGAACATCGAGAAATTCGACTTCCCGAACGGGATGTTGGTCATAATCCTCGCGTCGAAGTTGCCGGTGCCCTTCGTATTTACGGGGATATTGTATTTCACGCTGTTGGCGTCGTACCAGGTCGCGCTCGTAATCGCGTCCTGCACATAGTTCCCGCCGAAGAATCCGTTCACGGAGATGAAGTTCTCCTTGTTGGAGTAGCGGAACATCCCCCGGAGCCGGTGGCTGAAATACGGCTGGAGATACGGGTTACCGAGCGATATGTTCACCGGGTCGGTGTTGTCCGGCACAGGCATAAGCTGCGAGGTCGAAGGCTGCGACGAAGACCCGAAATAGAAGAAGCGCAGGTTGGAGTTCTCGGATACGTCGTAGCTGAACGAAGCCTGCGGAGACCATCTGATGACGGTGCTGTTGAAGGTCTCCCCGTTCGTGACGTTGTTCGTTATGGTCGGATTCGCCGAAACTCCGAGCTGAGCCCGGATCTTGTCCTTCTGCCACATAAGGTTCGCTCCGGCGCTGTGATTCTGTCCGATGTTGATGATGTCGTTGGAATATGTCTCGTCGCGAGTTTCGCCTTCGGTGACATATTTCGTCGGAGTCGTGAAGTCTCCGCTGTTGTAGGCATTCTTCACCGAAGTGTTCTTGTTCCATCCGTAGGAATAGTTCGCTTCGAGATAGAAATTCTTCCCGAGAGGTTCGGTATATACGAGACGGGAGTTTACGGAATATGAGTTTGAAGTCCTGTCGATTCTCTGGTTGACAGGATCCGTCGCCGCAGATTCCCCGTAGGTGTTGGTCAGGGACTGGTTGAATCCGTCAAGTTCGTTGCCGCTGAAGCTGTAGCGCGTCATAAGGGAGACCGTCCTTCCCGGCTTGCCGAGCTTCTGGCGGAAGAGGAGGAAGCCCTCCGTCGTCCAGTTCTTGTTGTCGCCGGTGTTGCGCGTCGTTCCCTCATTGGTGGTGGAAGGGTCGGAGCCGTCGCCCAGGTCTTTCTTTATGTCATATTCGGAATATTCCACATAGTTTCCGCGTCCGAAATTCACCTGAGGCTCGAAGAGAATCGAGGTGTTCTCCGAAAACTTGTGCTCCAGACGCACTCCGAAACGGTGGCCGTCGGTGCGGGTCGTGCTGTAGCCTTTGTTGGTGGTTATGAGACTGCTGCCGTCGTCGAGATAGTTGGTGAGCAGGCTCTCCTCCGTGACATATTTGTTCGTGCCGTTGTAGAGGTAGTTGCCGGCGAGATCCATATTCCCGTCAAGCAGGGTGAACGCGCCGTTCAGACCGCCCATCCACGAGGTCGTGATGCCGTTCCCCCGGCCCCAGCCGCCCTGTCCGCGGCCCATTCCTCCGCCGCCTCCCCGCATATTGCCCATCATCGAGCCGGCGAGGTCGTTGAATCCCCTGTTGTTGGTGTTATTCCCGTTGAGTATGAGGCTTATCTGGCTCTTGTCGGTGAAACGCCCGACCATAGCCGCGCCCTGATAGCGCCAGTCGCCCGCATTCTCCGAGCTCTGGACGTCGTGTCCGCCGCCGGCCATAATGTTACCGAACCATCCCTGCATCATTCCCGGGCGTATGGAAAGGTCGATGACAGTCTCCTCGTTTCCGTCGTCGATGCCGGTGAACATAGCCTGGTCGGACTTCTTCTCCACCACCTTCACCTTCTGGATTATCTTCGCCGGGATGTTCTTCGAGGCGAGCGACGGGTCGTCGAGGAAGAATGTCTTGCCGTCGATGGTTATCTTAGAGATTGTCTGGCCGTTGGCGGTTATGGAGCCGTCCTCGGAGACCTCAACGCCCGGAAGCTTCTTGAGCAGCTCCTCAAGCATATCGTTGTCGGAAGTCTTGAAGGAGGAAGCGTTGTATTCGATGGTGTCCTTCTTCACGACGATGGGGTTTCCCACCGCAGTGACCTTCGCCGCGTCGAGAACCTCTATGTCCTCGGACATCTTCACCTCGCCCAGGTCAAGCGTCTTCTCGACGGTGACGTCCTTCTCGAATGTCTTGTAGCCCATTATCTCCGCCTTGAGCCGATACTCCCCCTTCGCCACCTTGGCGATGGAAGCCGCCCCCTGCGCGTCCGTGAGCACATAATGCTTCGCGTCCTTCGCGCCCTTCTCCGTCAGAGACACCGTCGCGAACGGGACAGGCTCCCCGCTCTTGTCGTCCACCAGCTTCAGCTTCACCGTAACCCCCGACTGGGCCGCCGCCGGCAAGGCCGCACAAAGAACCGCGACGAACATCCACACCGCACATACTGACCGCTTAACCACTTTCATATCAAAAACCATCTTTCTATCTTTCACAAGATGAACATATATTTTCTTCAAAAACCGGATATTTTCTTCAAAAACCGGATGTTTAGACAACTCTAACCCCCAAAAGATTAGAAATCACTTGACCCGCTCGGGATGGGCGGCGATGAACTTCTTCCAGTCGCCTCCGCCGGAAACCCGCCCGAGAGGACTGTGCGACTCGTGGTAGCGGCAGAGCGCGATCGCAAGCGCGTCAGTAGCGTCAAGATGCTTCGGCTGCAAAGTGATGTTCAGCTGCTTCTGAATCATCAGCGCGACCTGCTCCTTCGACGCGGCTCCGTTGCCCGTGACGGCGATCTTAGCCTTTCGAGGGGCGTAGTCCGACACCGGTATGCAGCGTTTCAGAGCCTCGGCGATGACAATCCCCTGCGCCCGCCCCAGCTTCTGAATCACCTGCGCGTCCTTGGCATAGAAGGCCGACTCGATTGCAAGCTCGTCCGGCCGGTACCGGTCCATAACCAGAGCGATTTCCGAGGCGAGAACCGCAAGCTTGCGGAAATGGTCGCTCTCCCTGCGCAGGTCGATGATTCCCATATCCACGAAAGCCGGCCCCCCGTCCCCGACAGAAATGACCCCGAAGCCAAGAATGTTGGTTCCGGGGTCAATTCCCATTATTATCTTATCTGATTCCTGCATACGCCGTCGGCATATTGCAATCAGTGTGCCAAGACAGAAACCAGCCAATCCGCCTACCGCCCGAATACCTGTCCGGAGGGGGATGAAGAAAAGGTATGGAGTGCAAGGCACTCGGTGATGTCAAATACCGCAGCAACCTTTCGGTTGTGAGGATTTTGACAAGACGAGTAACGCGGCAATCCGCCTCTTCTTCATTCCCCGATTACGTCGAAGCCAGTGTAAGGCCGCAGAGCCTCCGGAATGATGATCCTCCCGTCCTTCTGGTTGTTCTCCAGCAGCGCGGCCACAACACGCGGCAGAGCCAGCGAAGACCCGTTCAGAGTGTGCGCAAGCTCGGTCTTGCCGTCCTCGGTCCTGTAGCGGAGCTTCAGGCGGTTCGCCTGATAGGACTCGAAGTTGGAGACTGAGGAAATCTCAAGCCAGCGGCCCTGCGCGGCGGAATATACCTCGAAATCGTAGGTGATTGCGGAGGTGAAGCTCATATCCCCGCCGCAGAGACGGAGAATCCTGTAAGGAAGTCCGAGGCTGTTCACGATGCCCTCCACGTGGGCGATCATATCGTCGAGCGCGGCGTAGGAGTTCTCAGGCTTCTCTATGCGGACAATCTCCACCTTGTCGAACTGATGCAGACGGTTGAGTCCGCGCACGTCCTTGCCGTAGGAGCCGGCCTCGCGGCGGAAGCAAGGAGTGTAGGCGGTCATCTTCACAGGGAAGTCGTTGTTCCCGAGAATCACGTCGCGGTAGATGTTGGTAACAGGCACCTCTGCGGTCGGAACGAGATAGAAATTGTCGACCGTGGCGTGGTACATCTGCCCCTCCTTGTCCGGAAGCTGGCCGGTGCCGAAGCCGGAAGCCTCGTTCACCATAACCGGCGGCTCCACCTCAAGGTAGCCCGCCCTGGTGTTGATGTCGAGGAAGTAGTTGATGAGCGCCCTCTGGAGACGCGCCCCCTTGCCCTTATAGACAGGGAAGCCGGCTCCGGTGAGTTTCACTCCGAGGTCGAAGTCGATGATGTCGAGCTTCTTCGCAAGCTCCCAGTGCGGAAGAGCGTCCGGGCCGAGGTCGGGAATCTCGTTGCCCATCTTCACCACAATGTTGTCAGCGGCTGTCTTGCCTTCCGGAACGGCGTCGCAAGGGATGTTCGGAAGAAGGACCAGCAGAGACTGAAGCTCCTCCTGCGTCTTTTGCGCTTTCGAGTCAATCTCGCCGGAGCGGGACTTGAGTGCGGCCACCTCGGACTTCACCTCCTCGGCGGCATCCTTCTTTCCCTCCTTCATCAGCGAGCCGATGGTCGCGGCGAGTTTCTTCTGCTCCGCCAGACAGGCGTCCAGCTCGGTCTGCAGCGCACGCCGGTCAGCGTCGAGAGCGTTGATTTTCTCCACAATCTCCTTCGCGTCGAAATTCTTCACAGCCAGTTTCCGAATCACGAACTCCGGCTGTTCACGAAGCAACTTAAGTGTAAGCATATCAGTAAGTTTTTAAATTTTGAATCTGAAAGAATTCTGATGAGAAAAGATAAACCGCAGCAACCTTTCAATGTAAAGATTTCAATTATCGAAGCCCGACGCCGCAGATTACTTTTCCCGAAAAATTCAAAAAGCGGATTGTCACTCAACTCGGAGCAACAACCCGCTATTCCAAAGCATATTATCCCCGAGTCAGTTCTCAAATGGAACAACCGAGACATAAGACTTGTTTTCCGCTTTCTTGCAGAATTTCACCTTGCCGTCAACAAGTGCGTAGAGAGTGTGGTCTCTTCCCATCCCGACGTTCACGCCAGGATTGTGGACCGTTCCCCTCTGACGGACGAGAATATTGCCCGCCTTCACCACCTGATCGCCGAATTTCTTGAGACCGAGCCGTTTGCTCTCTGACTCACGACCGTTTTTTGAACTACCGACGCCTTTTTTGTGTGCCATAATCTGTTTCTCCTTTAATTAAGCGATCATCCGTTAAGCGATTCCGTCAATCTGAATTTTGGTGAGATTCTG
>CAVIXF010000135.1:0-6181 GCA_963646585.1 Candidatus Gastranaerophilales bacterium HUM_1
GCACCACCGAACTCGCGACCACGGCGGGCTCGTCCTCCGAAGAGAACTCGCAGACGGCCGAGCCGATTTCAAAAGCCGCGTCAGCCATCAGGTCAGCGTCCCCGCGCCACTTATCCGTCAGCGACACCTCCAGCGCCGAGACCTCGTCCGGCCGCCATCCGTTAACGCGCTGCATCACGGCAAGATCCGTATAGGCCACGAGCCTGTCCGGCGAAGAGAGCATCCCGTCATAGACCTCCCCCACCCGGAATTTGCGCACGACGACCTTCTCCCCGACGAAATATGCCGTCAGATCGTCCCCCGAGCCGATTTTCAGCAGCGAGGCGAGACGGGACGGCACGGAGACGGACATAGCCGCCGAGTCCCCGCAGGCATAATCCGGAACGCCCTTGAAGAGGACCCCGTGTATCAGATCGCCCTCCTTGATGATTCCCGCCCGGGACACCGTCCAGCGCACGGACGAAACGCAGTCCAGTTCAAGCAGCCGGGGAAGAAATGCGGGGGCGGCCGGAATCGGGACGCTTTCCCCTGTCCGGGCCGCGTTCAGCGGAGTGAGAGTGACATCGCCGCACAACTCGCCCAGACCGTCCCTGATCTCGGTACGGAAGCCGGACGACACCGCCACCGCGACAATCATCACGAAAAAGCTGACCGCGACGCAGACCGAAGCCACGCGCCCCCGGAATCTGATTCTCTTCGATATGAACCCCGCCGCGCCCATCGTCCTCAGGGATTGAAAGGCTGCCGCCCGGCTATCGAGCGGCCGAGAGTGAGCTCGTCCGCGTATTCAAGGTCGTCCCCGAAGCCCAGCCCCCTCGCGAGAGCCGTGACCCGGACATCGTAGGGGGCAAGCTGGCGGTAGATGTAGAACGAAGTCGTGTCCCCCTCGACATCGCCGCTGAGGGCGAGAATTATCTCAAGTGTCCCGTTCTCCCGCGCCGCGACCCGCTCCACGAGCTCGCGTATGGTCAGATCGGACGGCCCGACTCCGTTGATCGGCGAGATTATGCCGCCGAGAACGTGATACAGGCCGTGATACTGCCCCGTCGCCTCTATGCTCATCACGTCGCGCACCGACTGCACCACGCATATTATGTTCCTGTCCCTCGTCCTGTCGGAGCATATCGTGCAGACGTCCGTGTCGGAGATCATCCTGCACTCCCGGCAGTACTTCACGTTGTTCCTCAAGTCGGAAATCGCCCCGACGAAATGGCTGACGTTCTCCTGCGGCTGCCGGAGCAGGTGCATCGCAAGACGAAGGGCGCTCCTCCGGCCTATTCCCGGAAGAGTGCCTATCGCTTCGACTGCGTTCTCAAGCAGTTTCGACGGATAATCGCCGTTCATAATCTGTCATCCCGCAGGGCGGAAGCCTGCGTCATTTGCAGGCCATCGCCGCAATCGCGATGCTGTTGAGCTTGGTCTCGATGCTGTCGCCACGGCTTGAAAGCACGCAAGGGACTTTCGCGCCCACCGCCATCCCGGCCTGTTTCACGCCTGTGGCGAGCTTGGAGTTGGTCTTGTAGAAGACATTGGCTGACTCGATGTTCGGGAAGAGCAGGCAGTCCGCGTCGCCGGCCACCGGACTCTTAAGCCCCTTGATCCGTACCGACTCCTCGTCTATGGCTACGTCCAGCGCGAGCGGGCCGTCAGCGACGCAGCCTCTGATCTCTCCGCGCTCCACCTTCTTCGCGAGAACCGCCGCCTCGACGCAGGCCGGCATACCTTCGAGCATCTGCTCCGTCGCCGCGATGATCGCCACCTTCGGGGTCTCGACGCCCATAGAGTGAGCCGTGTTCACGAGGAATCCGAGCATAGCCTTCTTCTGCTTCAGGTCCGGAGCCGGAATCACGGCCATATCGCTGAGGAAGATGAGCTTGCGGTAGTTCGGGTTTTCGAGCACCGCCACGTGGCTGAGCACGGCTTTCGGAGGGAGAATCCCCGTCTCCTTGTTGAGAATGGCGCGAAGATACTTGTCCGTCGAGCACAGCCCCTTCATAAGGAAGTCGCCCTTTCCTTCGTTGATGAGCGCGACCGCCTGCGCTATCGCCTTGATCTCCACAGGGTTGTGGACTATGGTGAATTTCTTGACGTCAATCCCCTCCTTTTCGCACACGGCGTTGATGAGAGCCTCGTCGCCGACGAGAGTCGCGTCAATCAGGCCGAGGTCCACCGCCTTGGAAGCCGCCGCGATGGTGTGCTCGTCCACGCCCCAGGCCACGATCATTCTTTTCTTCGCACCGCGTGAAGCGAGGCAGGCGAAGATGTCTTCAAATTTCGTAAACATATCGTTTAATTTTTAAATCACTGAATATCAATTTATCGCCGAATCCGGACATATACTCATACGGACATATACTTCTCCCGGGAATATTCCCGAATCCGAAAATATTCCCGAATCCGGATATTCCTGAATCATAGACTATTCCTGAGTCTGGGACTGGACTATGTCCACGGTGTCGCGGGCGATCATAAGCTCCTCGTTCGTGGCGATGACGGCGACCTTCACCTTGGAGTCCGGCAGCGAAATCATCATCTCGTCAGCCTTCTCCCCGGAGTTCGCGTCGTAGTCGAACTTCAGGCCGAGATAGGTCAGGTTCTCGCACACGCGGCGGCGCAGACGGGCGTTGTTCTCGCCGATTCCGCCGGTGAAGACGATGAGGTCCACCCCGTTCATCGCTGCGGTGTACGCCCCGATGAGCTTCGTTATGTCGTAGGTGAGCTTCTTGAGGGTGAGCTTCGCCCGCCTGTCGCCGGAGTTCGCGGCCGCGTCGAGGTCTCGGGCGTCGGAGGATATCCCCGAAAGCCCCTGGAAACCGGACTGCTTGTTCAGGACCTTGCTCATCTGGGCCGGAGTGAGCCCCTCCTTGTCCATAAGGTAGGTCACGATGTCCGGGTCTATGTTCCCGCATCGTGTCCCCATAATCATCCCCTCAAGCGGCGTGAACCCCATCGAGGTGTCGACCGACTTTCCGTTCAGGACCGCCGTCACGGAACTTCCGTTGCCGAGGTGGCAGGTGATTATCTTGCTGTCGTCCGGACTGACCCCGGCGAACTCCGCCCCTTTCGCGCTCACGTACTTGTGGCTGGTGCCGTGGAAGCCGTAGCGGCGGATGCGGTATTTCTCGTAATATTCGTAAGGAAGCGCGTAGATGTACGCGTAGTCCGGCATAGTCTGGTGGAAGGCCGTGTCGAACACCGCCACCTGAGGCACTGACGGAAGGGCCTTCGAGACCGCGTCGATTCCGAGCAGATTGGCGGGGTTGTGGAGCGGCGCGATTTCGCAGCATTTACGGATCTGCTCCACGACCGCGTCCGTCACGAGCGCGCTGCAGAAGAACTCCTCGCCGCCGTGCACCACGCGGTGCCCCACGGCCTCTATGTCCTCCAGTGACTCCAGACATCCGCACTCCCTGTCGAGAAGAGCGTCAAGAACCGCCTTTATGCCGACGGTGTGGTCGGCGATGGGCATCTCCCGGACAAGTTTCTCCTTTCCGGCCGCCTGATGCTTCAGACACCCCAGCTCAAGCCCAATCCTTTCGACAAGTCCCTTGGCGAGAAGGTCGTAGGCGTCATCGCCTTTCATATCCAGCAGCTGGTACTTCAAGGAAGAGCTGCCGCAATTCAAAACCAGAACGATCATATTCTATATTTTTTTGTCTCAATATTCTAACTTTTCAATGTTCGGGACTTATCCCTCTTTCCAACCTTTTAAAGCCCGCGCACTTTTTGTTCAACCCGCAAAGATAGTGATTCTTTTCGACCTCCGCCATTTTTTCGACAACATCGACAACATCGACAACATCGACGGCATCGGCGGCATCGGCGGCATCCATAGCACTTGAAGGTTTCATATACAGCAAAAGGACGGCGGCCCCGCGACCCGGAGATTTCCGGAGTCCGAACCGCCGTCCCTGTCAAAAGACGGTCGCCGCCGCCGACCGGCAGAAGCCCTTGCCGAGTTCGCCTCGGCTGAAGTCGGGCCGCCTACTTGTACGCGTCCAGAGAGAATTTCTTCGGGCGCGTCATCGTCTCGGTGTACACCCTCCCCTCGTCGTCCGTCACCTTGATTTCCAGCGTGGAAGTCGCGCTGAAGGACTTCGCTACGAACATATGGTTCGTCTTGAAAGGAGCGAAATTCACCGTTGAATATGTGCTGCCGTAGCGTTCTCCGACGTATGCGAGGATGAAGAGCGGGTCATAGCGGGTCTCGCGTGAGACCACGAGCGGAATCCCGTTCTCCGTGACCTCGACCTTCCATTTCTCGTCATAGTCCCAGACATTTATGAGCACCTCGTTCGAGCTCTGCTTCTCGCTGTAGTTCCCGTAGTCCTTCGCGTTCGCGACTTCGGTGACGGGGATGTAGGTCTCGTTAAGGTCATAGGACCGGAACTGATAGTCGCGTCCGCGCATAACCCCCTTGAAATAGGACGTCGCTTCAGTCCCCTTCACATCCATCACGCGATAGCCCGACGGCGCACCGTCCTGGGCGAGATTGAGAGTCTCGTTGTACCTCCCGGCCCACCACCAGCAGCCGCAGACCGCCCCGCTGTTGTGCTCCTTGCAGTCAGACTTCCGGATTGTCCACATCTTGTGGGTGTGCCCGGTAATGAAAGTCACGTCGCTGCGGCCCTGGAAGCATTTGAGCAGCTCCGAAGCGTTCGCAAGGCTGTAGGCCGCAGACTGGTTGAACAGCTGCGCGTGCATAAGCACGGTTATCGGAGTCGTTCCGCCGACGTTCTCCAGATCCTTCACGATCCAGTTCAGGTTGTCCTCCGAGACCTTCTCCGAGTAGTGCCGGTCGCCGGCCGCTCCCCCGGTGGTGTTGGTGCAGAAGATGTTGTCAACGACCATATAGTGCATCTTTCCGATGTTCACCGAGTAGTAGTTCGGCCCGAGATCCGTGCGGAAACGCCCTGCGGTGTCCCAGTCCACCTCCGCCCATCCGGCCGAAGAACCGTCGACCGAAGTCTTCATATCGTGGTCGTGGTTGCCTATGGTGTTGAACACCGGGAGATTCTTCACGACGTTCATATCCGCCACATACTGGGCGAAGCAGTAGTTGCGGTCGTACCAGTAGAGGTCCCAGGTCATATCTCCGAGCGTGAACGCATACAGCTTCCCGCCCGTGTTCGAGCTCACGAACGAGTTGAGTTCGGACGTGACATTCGCGAACTGCTTCCTGTCGTTGTTCTTCCCTCCGGCAAGGTGCATATCCCCGAGAAGAATCACGGTGTGGTCCGTCTGGTCGCCGGCGTCGTAGAGGACGAAATCCTGCCGCTCGATGAAGCCCGCGCCCTTGCCCAGACGCTTGAAGAACTGCGGCTGCGAGCCTTCGCAGGGAACGTCGTAGCCGCTCGGGACGGTGATGAAGACATAGCCGTTCTTCTTTTTCGACTGCATCTGATACATCCCGCCGCCGTCGGTGAGGACGATTTCATAGCCGTCCGACACCGCGACTCCCGGGATTCCGACGCCCTCGCAGGCCACCGTGCCGTAAACGGTCGTGCTCCCGTCAATGCCGTCGGGGACTTCGGACTCCTTGAGGGTGTATTCCACGTTCGCGATGAACTTCACCTTGTCGCCGCGCTTTATGTTGAAGGCGTAGCCGCCGCTCTGGAAGCCCTCCTGAATCGTGAAAGTGAAATATGAGGAGGTCAGGACGTCGATGGGATACTCGTAAGTCCTTCCGCTTCCGTTCAGCCAGACGAGATACACCATATCCGTGGCGACAGGCCCCCGTCCCTTGTACACCGTGGACTTTATGCTCATCCCCGGCTCGACCTCAAGCGGGCCGGGGTTTATGCTGATGAGAAAGTCCATCGACTCGTCGGTCTCCTTGCTGCAGGACGAAGCCACCGAGAACAGGAGCACCAGCGGGATGATCAAAAAGATGTAGAATTTTTTCATTGCCGTGAAATACTACCTTGTTATTTTTATGTTGTCGATGAAGAACCGTCCGGCTCCCGAGACCTTATAATCATAATCGCCGGTATAGTTGCCCTCGGCATCCTTTTTCAGGACACGGGACATCACGATGACAAGCCGCGTCCCGGAAGTCATCCCCTTTATGAGCGCTCCGTTGTGAGTCCAGTTGTAAGACCCCGCCGTCTGGTGCAGCTCAAGGACGTCGCTGTACTTCGTACCGTTCACGAACTCTCCGTCCCCTTCAATCCTTATCACG
>CAVIXF010000136.1:0-6146 GCA_963646585.1 Candidatus Gastranaerophilales bacterium HUM_1
TGAGAAAAGGAATATAGACCGAAAAGAATGAAAAAGATGATGCAGGTTATTTTTTTGAAGATTTCTAATACAAAATATTCCTATGCAACATAAGGTAATTGACGCTAAAGATGTTGTAATCAGGTTTGCGGGAGACTCGGGGGATGGAATGCAGCTCACCGGGTCTCTCTTTGCGGATACCTCGGCCTGTCTGGGCAACGGCCTCTCCACCTTCCCGGACTATCCTGCGGAGATACGCGCCCCCAGGGGGCTTGTCGCCGGCGTCTCCGGATTCCAGGTGCACATCGGGAGCTTCCCGGTCAACACGCCGGGGGACTACTGCGACCTGCTCGTGGCGATGAACCCGGCTGCGCTCAAGGCGAACGCCCGCTGGTGCAAGCGGACGGCTATGGTCATACTCGACGAGGACTCGTTCACGGAGGAGGACATACGCAAGGCCGGATTCAAGTCGGACGACCCCGTCACCGAGATGTACATCGACGACAGGACCATCGTCGCCGCCCCGATCACGAAACTCACCGTCGAAAGCCTGAAAGACAGCGGACTGGATTACAAGACCGTCTGCAAGTGCAAGAATATGTTCGCGCTCGGGATGGCCTGCTTCATCTACGGCCGACCGCTCGACCGTATAAGCTCCGATCTGGAGCGGAAGTTCGGGAACAAGCATCCGGAGCTGGTCGGGCCGAACAGGAAGGTTCTCTTCGACGGATTCAACTACGCATCCAACATACAGGCAATCGCGAACACCTACACCGTGAAGCCGGCCAGGCTTGAAAAGGGGCGTTACAGGAACATAACCGGCAACCAGGCGGTGGCCTGGGGGCTGATGGCGGCTTCGGAGAAGTCCGGGCTGCCGCTTTTCTGCGGCTCCTATCCGATTACTCCGGCGACGGCCATACTCGAAGAGCTCGCCCTCTACAAGAGCCTCGGGGTGAAGACCGTGCAGGCCGAGGACGAGATTGCGGGGATATGCACGGCCATCGGGGCGGCGTATGCCGGTTCGCTCGCCGTCACGACCACGTCCGGCCCGGGGCTGTCCCTCAAGTCGGAGGCTCTCGGGCTCGCGGTGATGACGGAGCTGCCGCTCGTGGTGGTGGACGTGCAGCGCGCAGGCCCTTCGACGGGCATCCCGACCAAGACGGAGCAGACCGACCTCAATCAGGTCCTCTATGGGCGGAACGGGGAGTGCCCGCTTGTCGTCGTCGCGGCCCGTTCGCCCGCGCACTGCTTCGAGGCGGCCTTCAACGCGGCTAAGATAGCCGTGGAGCGTATGACTCCGGTCATATTGCTGAGCGAGGGCTTTCTCGGCAACGGCTCGGAGCCCTGGCGCATCCCCGCGATGAAGGATCTCCCGCCGATAACCCCGCCGTTCGCGACCGTGCACGACACGCCGTATTCCCCGTTCGCGAGAGACCCGCAGACCTTCGCCCGCAAATGGGCCGTTCCGGGTATGGCGGGCTTCGAGCACCGTGTCGGCGGTCTTGAGAAGAACAGCGAGGGCGTGCTCAGCTCCGACCCGGCGAATCACGAGAAGATGGTCTTCGAGAGGGCGGAGAAGGTGCGCAGGGTCGCGGACTGCCTTCCGGAGCTTTCTGTGAGCGGTCCGGCCTCGGGCGAACTGCTGCTGGTGGGCTGGGGAGGCACCTACGGGCATCTCCGCTCCGCGTTCGAGGAGCTTGACGCGGATGACAGCCCTCTGAAGGGCCGCGTCTCCTTCGCGCATTTCGACAGCATCTGCCCGCTTCCGAAGAACACGGCGGAGGTCTTCGCCGGATTCTCGAAGATTCTCGTCTGCGAGCTGAACAGCGGGCATTTCGCCGGATGGCTTCGCGCCCGTCTGCCGCAGTTCAGCTACAGTCAGTGCAACAAGATTCAGGGGCAGCCTTTCCTCGTCCACGAAATCGTGAATGCGGTGAAGGCCGAACTATAAGAAACCAATTATGCCAAGATATACTTTCAAGGAGTTCAAGTCTGACCAGGAGGTCCGCTGGTGTCCGGGATGCGGAGACCACGCCGTGCTGGCGGCCTTGCAGAAGGCTCTGCCGGACGTGACCGAGATTCTCGGCTACGGAAAGGAGAGATACGTGGTGGTCTCCGGAATCGGCTGCTCGTCGAGACTGCCGTATTATATGAACACCTACGGCTTCCATTCGATACACGGCCGTGCGACCGCGATTTCCACGGGAATCAAGGTGGCGAACCCGGGTCTGACCGTGTGGCAGGCCTGCGGCGACGGCGACGCGCTGGCGATCGGCGGAAACCACTTCATACACGCGGTCCGGAGGAACATCGACATAAACATAATCCTCTTCAACAACCAGATTTACGGGCTCACCAAGGGGCAGTATTCCCCGACATCCAGGTTCGGGGCGGTGACCAAGACCTCGCCGTACGGCACGGTGGAGCATCCGTTCAACCCAGGCTCGCTCGTGCTCGGGGCGAAGGGGACATTTTTCGCGAGAAGCCTCGATGTCGACGTGAAACTCACCGAGGAGATTATGGTGGAGGCGGCGCGTCACGACGGCTGCTCCGTTATGGAGATGCTGACCAACTGCGTGATATTCAACAACGGAGCGCATTCCGTCCTTACTGACAGGGAGAACCGTGAGGACCGCACCATAGTCCTGCGCGACGGGGAGCGGATGATTTTCGGAAAGAACCGCGACAGGGGGCTCGTCCTCGACGGTATGGGGCTGAAGGTCGTGAAGATAGGGGAGGACGGCGTCAGCGAAGACGACATTCTCGTCCACGACGCCCGCTGTGAGAACGCAGGGGTGCATATGATGCTCGCGGATATGAAATATCCAGATTTCCCGGTAGCCCTCGGCGTGATCCGTAATGTCGCCGACCTCACCTACAACGACGGGGTGTGCCGCCAGGTCGAGGAGGTGAAGGCGAAGAGCCGGATACGGTGTGTCGACGACCTCCTCAACTCCGGAAGCACCTGGACGATTGACTGATTCCGGGGATATGGATATATACGGATATATCGCCGGATGTGAGAATATTACCGAAAGGAATATGTCCGGAATGAAATATTTCCGAAGAAGAATATGACCGGAAAGAATATTAACGAAGAGAACATAACCATATAATATAACCTCATAATTACGTAACATTATGAAAACAAGTCGGATAATGGCTTCTCTTGAAGCAAGGTACGGTGAACAGAAGGAATATCTTCAGGCCGTCAGGGAAGTTCTGGAGACGGTTGAGGACGCTTACAACCAGCATCCGGAGTTCGAGGCGGCGGGGATTGTCGAGCGCATCGTCGAGCCGGACAGGATTTTCACTTTCAAGGTGACCTGGGTGGACGACCGGGGGGAGATTCGCGTGAACACAGGCTACAGGGTGCAGTTCAACTGTGCGATAGGCCCTTACAAGGGCGGCCTGCGCTTCCACCCGGCGGTCAATGTCTCGATGCTGAAGTTCCTCGGCTTCGAGCAGACTTTCAAGAACGCTCTCACGACGCTGCCTATGGGCGGGGCTAAGGGCGGCTCCGATTTCGACCCTAAGGGGAAGTCAGATGCGGAGATAATGCGCTTCTGCCAGGCGTTTATGCTTGAACTCTGGCGCAACATCGGCCCGGACACGGACGTTCCCGCCGGAGACGTGGGCGTGGGAGGCCGCGAAATCGGCTATCTTTTCGGGATGTACAAGAAGCTCGCCCGCGAACATACCGGGGTGCTCACCGGCAAGGGGATGACCTGGGGAGGCTCGCTCATACGTCCGGAGGCTACCGGCTACGGGGCTGTCTATTTCGTGCAGCATATTCTGCATCATATCGGGCAGGATATCAAGGGCAAGACCGTGGCGGTCTCCGGCTTCGGCAACGTGGCCTGGGGGACGGCGAAGAAGGCGACCGAACTCGGGGCGAAGGTGATCGCGATTTCCGGGCCGGACGGCGTCGTCAGGATTCCGGATGGGATGACTCCGGAGCAGATCGCCTATATGCTCGAACTTCGCGCATCCAACAACAATGTTGTTGCCCCGTTCGCGGAGAAGTTCCCGGGGACGGAGTTCATCGCCGGCCTGAAGGCCTGGAGCGTGCGCTGCGACATCGCTATGCCCTGCGCGTTCCAGAACGAGCTGTCCGGGGATGACGCAGCGGAGCTGATTTCCGGTGGAATGACCCTCTGCGCGGAGGTTTCCAATATGGGATGCACTCCGGAGGCGATAGCCGCGTTCCAGAAGGCCGGGGTGATCTTTGCTCCGGGCAAGGCCGTGAATGCGGGCGGGGTGGCGACGTCCGGTCTGGAGATGACCCAGAACGCGATGCACATTTCCTGGACGGCCGACGAGGTGGATCTCAAGCTGCGCGGAATTATGCACAGCATACACGAGACTTGCGTGGCGTACGGCACGGAGGAGACGGGATATGTCAACTATGTCAGGGGCGCGAACGTCGCCGGCTTTATGAAAGTCGCCCGTGCGATGCTGGAGCAGGGGATAGTATAGAAACTTCCGATTGCCGTTATCGAAAATTTCACTAAATTTGCAGCCTTTGTCCGCAGGGGCTGCATTTTTTGAGCCTCCGCGCCGGAGATGACCTGACTTCTCATACTGACTGATAAAAAATAACATAAAATGAGTGAAACTAAACTCAACCTCAAGTACGCGGTATGCCTTCCTGTGGCGCTGCTGCTTTTCGCCTTTCTCTGGTTCTTCCCGATAGAGCCTGTCACAATCGGAAACCTCACTTTCGGCTACAGCCTTTTCTTCGGGGACGGCGTGCTTTCGCAGGTGGAGGTCAGGGTCATAGCCCTGTTCGCCCTCGCCGCCCTGTTCTGGATTTTCGAAATCATACCGACCTGGTGCACCTCCACGATGATCATAGTGCTGATGCTCCTGACCGTCTCCGACCAGGCGGCGTTCACTTTCGCCTCCGAGGAGAATGTCGGAAGCCTCATCAGCTACAAGTCGATTCTCGCGACCTTCGCCGAGCCTACGGTGATGCTCTTCCTCGGAGGGTTCGCGCTGGCTCTCTGCGCGACGAAAGTAGGACTTGACGCGCAGCTCGCCCGCATCCTGATGGCCCCTTTCGGCACGAATCCGAAGATGGTGCTTATGGGATTCCTCTTCGTCATCGGCCTGTTCTCGATGTTTATGAGCAACACCGCGACGGCCGCGATGATGCTCGCGTTCCTCGCCCCGGTGCTCAGGTCCCTGCCTGACGAGAAGAGCAAGATAGGCCTCGCGCTGGCGATTCCGATCGCAGCGAACATCGGCGGAATCGGCACTCCGATCGGAACTCCTCCGAACACGATAGCCCTGAAATATCTCAACGAGCCTTCGTTCATCGAGACCGTCAACGCGAAGCTCGCCTCCGCGAACGAGACTCTCGGGACGGCTTTCGAGCCGATAGCCCGCATAGGCTTCCCGGAGTGGTGCTCGGTGATGGTGCCGTTCGCCCTCATTATGCTGCTGATCTCCTGGGTCGTGCTCCTCATCCTCTTCCCGTTCAATGTCGACAAGATAGAGCTTAAAATTGAGGGTAAGCCCAAGAAGGACAAGGATTACTGGGTTGTCGCGGTGACATTCATCGTGACCGTGTTCCTGTGGATGACTGAGAATCTCCACGGGCTCAACTCCTACGTCGTGGCGATGATTCCGGTAGGCGTGTTCGCCACGACCGGCGTGCTCGGCAAGAAGGAGGTCAAATCCCTCGACTGGGACGTGCTCTGGATGGTCGCGGGAGGTTTCGCGCTTGGTCTCGGGCTGAACAAGACGGGGCTTGCCACGCATCTTGTCGAGGCGATTCCTTTCAGCGAGTGGATGCCTATGCTCGTGCTCGTGGTCGCCTGCCTGCTCGCTTACGCGTTCTCCAACTTCATATCCCACTCCGCTGCGTCGGCCCTTCTCATTCCGATTCTCACGGCGGTCGCGACCGGTATGGCCGGCACTCCTGGATTCGAGGCGATGGGCGGCGCCGCGACGCTCATAGTGACGGTGGCAGTGACCTGCTCGCTCGCGATGCTCTTCCCGATTTCCACTCCGCCCAACGCCATCGCCCATTCCACGGGGCTTATCAAGACCAAGGATATGGCGCTTACCGGCGCGATTATCGGCGGCGTCGGGATTGTGATATTGGTGCTGGTTATGACGATTATCGGCCTCCCTCGACTCTGATGCGGACTGCCTTAAAA
>CAVIXF010000137.1:0-6108 GCA_963646585.1 Candidatus Gastranaerophilales bacterium HUM_1
CCATAACAGCCCGATAACCTGCGAAAGTTGGTGAAATTTTGCAACTTTCGCAGGTTATCGGGCATTTTTCAACTTCCCTACGGTTTTCCGCACCGGGACGCCCCAGACAACGACTGGGGATTCGTCCGCCCTACCTCAGGCCGCTGCTGTAGGGCGATGAGAAAAACGCGATTTTGTGCATTTTCTTGTCCTGAAAATTGATGTTTTGTGCACTCTTTCGATTGAAAATTCTTAATTTTGTGCACAAAAGCGGAAATTATGACGGACTTGACGACAATACTCATTGACCAGAAGGAGGAACTTGGCGCGGTGGAAACCGAGGGACTGGTGTCCCGTAAGGAAGAAGAACTTGTCAGCCTTAAAAGCAATGTGGCTCAAGTGGTTATCGGCGTGAGGCGCAGCGGTAAATCTACTGTCTGCAAACGGGTGATACTGCAATCCGGGCTGCCCTTCGGATATGTCAACTTTGACGACGAGCGGTTGGACGAAATTGGGGCTGCGGATCTTGACGAAATACTGAAGACACTTTACCGTATCAATGGAGAGTTCCGAATCCTTTTTCTGGATGAGGCCCAGAATGTCAAAGGTTGGCATAAATTTGTGAACCGTATGCTGAGGAGCGGGATGAAAGTCGTGCTGACAGGTTCAAATGCCAACCTGTTGAGCAGTGACCTGACGACTTACCTGACAGGGAGATACAATGAAATATCACTTTACCCGTTCTCTTTTGCGGAGTTTTGCAGGGCAAAGGGTGTCAGCCTGAAGTCCTCCGGAACAAAGGGACAGGCATTGCGGCAGAGAGCCCTCGACGAATACTTGACAAGCGGCGGCCTTCCGGAGGTCGTCCTTAACGGAGAGGGGAAAGGCTATGTGATGTCACTTCTCAACGCCATAATAACCAAGGACATAAAGAAACGGCATAACATCCGTTACATCGAGACCCTTCAGGAAATGGCGAATGCTCTGCTGGATAAGTATTGTCAGGAGATTTCATTCAATCGGCTGGCGGACGAGTATGCGCTGAAATCGGTCCATACTGCGAAGAAGTATGTCGCGTATCTCGAAGAGGCGTTTCTCATTCGCGTCATTCACAAGTATTCATTCAAAAGCAGTGAAAGGGCTGATGGCCGTAAGGTTTATGCCGTCGACCTCGCGTTCGCGGCGAACAGGAATGATTTGCTGACGACGGAAAATCTCGGCTGGAAATTGGAGAATGTCGTTCTTCTCGAACTGTTGCGACGAATAGACCGGCAATACCAGAGTGTGTTCTATCTGAAGAAGAACAACGGATTTGAAGTGGATTTTGTCGTGTGCGAGAAGAACCGTGCCGTCGAGTTGGTTCAGGCCACCCACCATCTCGATGCCCCTCACACAAAACTGTACCGGCGGGAGGTCGGCGGGCTGGTTAAAGGAGCTGCGGCGACCGGCTGTCATAAGCTCACGCTGATAGTCCTGGAAGGCAACCGGCAGATGTTGTCGGACGGAGAAGAAACCGTTGAGGTCATCCCCGCTGCGGAATGGCTGTGCAATGAAGGCTCGTACCGCTGAGATACACTCTAAAATAATCCTCGAAACAGCCGAAATTCGCGGCGCAATATCCCATAAACCGAAAACATTTTCTATATTTGCCGTGTCGTCGAAAGACGACGGACATATTGATGAAAGTGTTTGGCTTTTATCCTTGTAAGGAAATCTGGTAAATTTCAATGAGAACAACGGGTAAGGCATTCACTCTTCACCTTGTATCACTGTAAGTTATCGTCTGATAATTACACATACGGGTGTGGGGTATTGCAGCGATTATTTGTTCTCAGGGTTTACCAGAACCTCCTTACAGATAGCCGTCGGCTCCACACTTTCTTTTTGCGAAAATCCGTCCGGAGGAGTCACGGGCGAAGCAAAAGTCACAGAAACAGACTATGAAAATCGGTAAGCTATTGCTGTCCCAGGCGTTGGCGGCGGCTGTCGCCGTCTCTTCCTGCGGGAAGCTGGAGGACAGGATCAACTCCCTTGAACAGAGGATTTCGGAACTGGAGGACACGAGGATTCCGTCAATCGACGAGCAGATGGCCTCGGTCCGGAAGACAATCGGAGAACTTGAGAAGACAGACGCGGGACTTCGTGAATATATTTCCGCCCTCGAAGAGAAACAGACATCGTTTGAGGCGGAACTCGGAAAGACGAACGCCGCGCTGACCGATGCGCAGACCGCCCTTCGTGAGGAGATGGCTGCGGACAAGTCGGAACTTTCGGGGGAGATTGACGCGGCCAAGGCCGATGTCATCGCGCAGCTCGAAGCCTTCAAGACGCTTGCGGAAGGGGAGCTCGGGACACTGAAGGAGACGATAGAGGCTCTGAAAGCCAAAGACGAAGAGCTTCAGAATAACGCGGAGGAACTGCGGGCCTATGTGGATTCCGAGAACGGGAAGGTGCGCGACTGGGCGGACGCGACGTTCGCGACCATCGAGCAGCAGAACAGCCTTGCCGAGACTGTCGCCGGAATAAAGGCGCAGCTGGATGCGCTGAACAGCAGCACGACGAGTCTGGATGAACGGCTCACCGCAAAGACGGACGAACTTTCGGAGTCCCTTTCCGCCCTCGACGAGTCCACGGGGCAGCAGATAGGCGCGCTGACCGAGAAACTCGGCGGCGACATCTCCGCCCTGAGGTCGGAACTCACCGAGGCCTACACGGCCCTCATCGCGGCGGAACTTGCCAAACTGGAGACTTCTATGAAGTCGTGGGTGAGCGAACAACTCTCCGGCTACTATACAATCGAGCAGACGGACGCGAAGCTCGACGCGCTGAAATCGGAGCTTGAGGGGAGGATGGACTCCGACAAGGCGTATCTCACCTCCCTCATCACAAACCTCGAGACCGCGACGAACAAGAAGATTTCAGCGAACACGACTCTGATAACGGGGCTTCGGGGTGACCTCACCGCCCTCTCGCAGTCGGTGGCGGAGAACGCGGGGAAGATAGCCGACGACGCCATACTCATAAGCCAGAACGCGGCCGACATCTCGAAGAACGGCACGGCAATCGCTGCGAACACGAACAATCTGGCCACGGTGAAGAAGCTCGCGGAGGAGAATCAGAAGCTCATATCGGAGAACTCCGCAAAGCTCGACGAGATGCAGAGGCTTCTCAACACGCTGAAAGACAGCGGGGTCGAGGATTATGCGGAGACTGTCGTCCAGAACACGAAGGACATCGCGTCGAACGCCGCCCTCATCGCGGAGAACACGGAGTCAATCCGGAGCAACGCTGAGGCAATCGCCAAGAACGCCTCCGATATACAGACCCTCTCGGCGAAGCTTGACGCGGCGAAGGCCGAAATAGTCGAGGCCTACACCGCCGCCATAGCCAAGGCCATCGGCGACTACGACGGCACTATCACGACGAAGCTCGCCTCCGAAATCTCCAAGGTCGATGAAAAGATAGCGTCCATCAACTCCGAAATGGAGTCGCTCAAGACACGGATTGCCGCCCTTGAAGACAAGGTCGCCGCCCTTGAGGAGATTGTCAGCCGGATAACTTCCATATCGTACATACCTCGTAACACGAACTACATTGAGCAGGTCAACTACTCAAGGGACGGCATTGAGATTAAGGGCGAAATGACGATTATGCTTGATGTCCATCCAGCATCTGCCGCTGATGCAATCGCAAATAATTGGGAATCCGTTCTTTCTACGCAGGCAGTCTATACGCAAACAAAAACATCGGCAGGCGAATTTGTCAGATTAAAACCAACAAGAGTAATCGCAAAAGACGGTGTTCTGTCTGTGACAGTTTCGTCTGAAGGTCTTGACCAAGACTTTGTGTTCGGTGAGTTGTCTGCATCCGTGTCAATGAAGATTTCATCACCCAAGAGCCAAGTCATGTCGGAATATATCAGACTTACTCCCAATCTTGGTGAAGAACAAAAGCTCATTACTTACATTCTGAAGACATTTGACACAAACAAGGATGTCCTTTTTTCTCAAACCGAGCTGGAGACAGTAATGGATATTGATTTGTCAGGATATGGTCTGTCGGATATTGATGGAATATTAGCCAAACTCCCGAATCTTGAAAAATTGAATTGCGCAAAGAATAATCTTACAACAATAGATTTGAACCAATGCATGAAGCTTGAGTCCGTAGATTGCAGCAGTAATGCTCTTTCAACGATAACTCTGGACAAATGTCTGAATCTCAATAATCTGAATTGCAAAGGAAACAAGTTGGCATCAATAGACCTATCCAAGAATACAAGCCTCCTATCACTTGATTGCAGCAATAATGTCCTGCCAGACCTTGACTTGTCTAACAACGAATCGATGCGCTGGATAGACTTTGGTGGCAATGGCTTTGCGGATATTGAGCAACCGGGGTTTTTAATTGATGGCACGCGATGGTCTATTTACAATGTAGGGGCAACATCAACATCCGGGTACGGTGTTTATTGTACGATAACGGAGTCGATATCGATTTGTCCTAAAGGTTGGAGATTGCCCACTGCCGGAGAGTTGAGACGGCTTGCATTGAACTATTCTGTGGGATGTTCTTTTCAGGGGGCAACGGGTAGATTTTTCTCAGGCAACAAAACTTATTCAGATATTGTTCCTTCCGTTTTTCTCCCTTGTGCGGGATATGGTTACAAATATGGATCCGGATTAGAATTAGAATATGTCGGAGTATATGGTCGCTATCCGTCATCAGAATATTCTTCCGATAGAGCGATTTATGAATTACAATTTGGTGCCGATTCTTATTCTTCTCACATCCCGACCGTTGCGCCTGGCCACATTTCTCTAGATAACAGACCTAAAACAACAAATGTTCGTTGTGTCAAAGACGAATAATACCACATTAACATCATAAAATCAATTCATTATGGAAAATTTAAGAAAAGTAAAATTCACTCTTGAGGGACAAGTGGATCTCGGACTTATGGACTATAAGGATGAGGCTGAACTGGAAGAGAAAACCAAAGAACGCGATGGATGGTTTCACACTTGGGGAAACGAGTGCTTCCGGAATGACGAGAAACTCATTGAGCACGTGGTTGGAGTCGTAGAGGAGACTGAAACCGGCAAGATTTACCATGTCATTCCCGAACGAATGTATTTTGTCAAGTAATTCCCACTATCCGATGGAAACAAAATACGACAATTTTCAGATAGAGAAAGCCACTGAGATGCTGCTTGCCGACAAACGCCTGAGCGAAATAAGCGAACAGACCGGCATATCCCTATCCAAACTGTCAGGGATGCGGAAACGGCTTAAGGACAATGCTGCAATCAAATCGATAGACAACACAAACAAGTCAACTATCGCCTTGATAAGCAGCATGACAAACGGGTTATCTGATGAAGTCCGAAGGTTATGGGTGAGCAAAATCTCAGATAATTGGAAAGAGTTGTCCACCACCGCCACCACATCTCCTGACATACGCAGAAAACTCGACGGTTTTGCAGCCGCGATAAGACAGGAAGTGGCTCCCAAACGTGGAGTGTCAAAGGATGCTGTAGATATAGCCCTTTCCTACATCGTTGATAGCCAACGGAAAAATCGCACAACATCTCAAAAGCAGTCTTAAGGAGACTGAATAAACAGATGAGTCGAAAGACTCCAAATCTTAAAACTCATTTTATGGAACAATTTTTTATGTTCGCAGCACAGTGACTTCTGTTCAAGGCATTTGACCTGCTCTGGGAGTGCTGTATCTCCTCAATAGAGGAGAATTCAGATTCAAAAAGATAAGCAAAGAGACGTCCGGGAGGGTGGATTCGTCCGCCCTCCCGTTTCTTTTGCAAAAACTCCACTCTTTTTGTGTATATTTGGGCTATTCAAATGATTATGCTTATGACGACGAAAATGTACGGATTCAGGGCGACTCATCCGGGTGAGGCGCTTGACATTCCGGCGGATTCGCTGATGACGCTGCAGCACAAGTTCAATATGCAGAAGATTCGGAACGACAAGTCATTTATGTCCCGTCTCGACAGCATAAGACACATTGCCGCGGCTCTCTGACCATTCCTCGCAATGACTCATACTCCCAGAATTATGTTCGCGTCAATGCCGAGCTTGCGATTCATTTCTCTTCCGACTTTCAAT
>CAVIXF010000138.1:0-6047 GCA_963646585.1 Candidatus Gastranaerophilales bacterium HUM_1
AGATTTGCGCCGGACCGCTGAAGGCGAGGTACAATGTCGCGCTGCAAGAAAAAAAACTCAAGATTGACCGTGTTATAGATAATTTAGCGGAAGAGGGTCGGCTTCGCGGCAGATCACTGTCGGAAATCCGCAAAATGATTCTGTCCAGACTTGAGCCGCAGGCGGAAGATAGCCGAGCGAAGAGTCTTGTCGTTGCGAGGGTACTGGCCTATGCCGACAGAGCGAAACGCCCGGCGACAGCAGTCTCCTATCGTCTCACGGCTCGAAAAATCCAGTCTTATGACCGCCGCTCCGACAAACTCGCGTTCGAGGACATAGACAGACGATGGATCGAAGGATTCGACGAATGGATGTCAAAGACCGCACCAAGCGCGAATGCGCGCAACATCCATCTCCGAAACCTGCGAGCTGTCTTCAACGCCGCGATTGACGACCGCGTGACGGAGGCATACCCGTTTCGGAAATTCCGCATTCGTCCGGAGCCGACACGAGACAGGTCTTTGTCCGCCAACACCTTAAGGGAGATATTCGGCTGCCATTGCGAAGCGTGGCAGGAAGAGTATCGCGACATCTTCAAGCTCATTTTCTTCCTCTGCGGCATCAATATGGGCGACCTTGCCGGGCTTCGCGAGCTCCGAAACGGGCGCATTGAGTATCGAAGGCTTAAGACCGGCCAGCCCGTCTCCATTGCCGTTCCGCCGGAGGCCCTTGAAATCATAAAGAAATACAAAGGAGACGAGCATCTTGTCAATATCGCCGAGAGATGCCCAGACTATACGACCTATCTCCACCGCCTGAACGACGGCCTAAAAAAACTCGGCACAAGGTACAACCCGAAGACAAAACAGACAGAAGGCGCGCCAATATGCCCGGAATTGAGTACATATTACGCTCGGTACAGCTGGGCCACAATCGCCACGGAGCTTGACATTCCGGAGCGCACGATTGCCGCCGCCCTCGGACATAGCACAGCCTCCGTTACAGATATCTATATCCGAACGGATATGCGCAGGAAAGTGGACAACGCCAATCGCCGCGTCATCGACTTTGTCCTCCAAGGCGGCGAGTAGCAGCCCTAATTTTCATCATCCGCCACTTCACCGACGCATCTGTACAATCTCGAGCGACAATGATTGCAAAGAAAACGACGCGCAACCTTAAACATCTTCTGTCCGATTTCCCCCGCAAGATACTCCGCCTCCTCTCCGAAAGGGTCTATTTTGTCCACAAGACAGATGTGCTTGACCAGATGTCCCTTTTCGTGGTCAAAAGTGTTTTGGAACTCCTCCGGAGATTCCGCACGCCCTATCACCATAACCGTCTCCCGCTGCGCTGGGTCTGAACAGGTAAGCCCGATATTCGGACGGCCCTCCAGCATAGAGTCCGAAGCCTTCCGGATTTCTATGTCGGACGCTCCGAGGTCTTCCATCAGCGAGAGAATCTCCTCCATATAATAGGCATCCACAGCATAAAAAATGCGAACCCTCCAGAGGTAGTCTTTCAGGGCGATAATCTGCCGTATCATAAGATCTAAAGCAGCAGGCTCCAATCTATTGGCTCCCCGGCGTGCATCATCGAAGCATACCAGCGGACGAACACGAATCCATCTTCTTGGTCATCATCATCCGCATAGTCCTTTACCCACTTTGCGAGCATCGCCTCATCTGTAATTGAGGAGCCATAAAAATCGCCCTTCGCCATATTCGCAATGAATGCGACATCGAAGAGCGTATCGTTCTTCACTTTAACGCCGTTCCGCGCGAGAAGCGCATCGACATCGTCCTTGCTCCAAGATTGAATCGGTTGCCCACCCTTCCGCATCTGTCCGACAGCGAAATCAAATGCGGCGCGGCTGAAATGGTATCCGTAGTTGCGCAGGTAGGCCATCATATCCGGCGGGTATAACTCAAAACTGTCCATTCTTATCTTTTTACCCATAAGTCATTAGCTTTTAATTAATTATACATGCACAAAGGGAGAGAAGCGACAGTGCCGCTCTCTCCCCGGAAATTTTTAACGGTATCGGCCAACGCGGTCTCGGCGCATTCCGAATGTATCGGAGTCGCGCTCCCAGTCCCCATCGCGGCGGCGGTCTCTATCGCGGCCCTGCCATCCGTCACGGCCATTCCGCTCTCCGAAATATCCCCCGCCACGAGAGACCTCTTTCATCGCATCGCCGTAACCGTATTCGTAGCCCTCCCGGTATGCCTCCTCGGCATCGTCATATCCTCCGCGCCGGGCGCTATCTCTGATTTCGATTGTTTTAGGTAACATATCTTATTACTCCTTTTTTGATTTGTTTGACGAAACGGAAGGAGATGCCCCAGAATCGAACCGACCGACCAACGCTTCCGTCATTCGCGCAATTCTCTCCACGGCGTCGGAAAGGCCGCCCATCTGTTTTTTGAGGGCCGCGATCTCCTCCTGCTGTTCGCGCTTCTCGGCAAACTCAGGGTTCAGCGCCGCAAGCACCTTGTCGCACCCCTCTATGACCCCTTTATGGAAATCCACACTCCCGATAATATCCGAACTGCGCTGCTTAAGGGCCGCGACCTCGGCATTCATCGCATCGCGGCTCGCAGAAACGACTATGTTGTTCCCGGTGCCAAAGTCAGCTATCTCGGCATTTGCCGGGAGTTTTTGGAAATTGACATCCTGCCCGTTTATCTTCACCGTGAGGTCAACGGTCATCTCCACCCCCGGAGGGGCGAAGCCCGCTTGCACTGGGAATCCGGCCACAGGATACTTTGGGGCCGGAGCGGTCACGCTCACGACTGTACCCATTTCGAGGTATGGCGCGCTCTCCTTGTGGAGGACGAATATCTGGTTGTTCTGTCGTAAATTCTGAAACATCTCTCCCCGTATTAGTTAATGATTTGAATTGTATCTGACTTTTCCGCCCGCTATGCCGCGAACCCTGTCAGGAGTTGAAGCGTCCGTGATGACGCCTCATAGTAAGCGAGGTAAACCCCCGTGCCGCCGATGTTGTCAACGGTCACCGCCGCCCCGTCGAGGGTAGTCAGAGCCTGATCGCCTGCGCCAGTGGAAGTGAACACGACAGGGAGAGTCCCCGTAGTTCCGCTCGGAATCGCCTGCGCGAGCCGGACAAGCACCAATCCACTGAAGGCACGTGAGAATTGCAAGTTCGAACGGAACGAGAACTTAACATCGGAAGTGCTGACGGTCACGCCCTCGGATTCGACTCTTGGGATTCCGCCTCTGTTTGCGAGATAATAGAACGGTATCATAGCATCATCTTGTTTTGCATCACCGGGGTATCGGCCCCGGTGACAATCATACAACTAAAGCCACGAGCCGTTTCCGGTCAATCCCGTGCCAAGTCCGTAGAGTCCGAGCTGCGCGGCGAGACAGGTCGGGACAAGCACGCCTTCCTGCTTCGTCATCGTCACGGTGGCAGGCAGCTTGCACTTGATGCCGTCGACATCGCTCTTAAGTGCGGAGATACCGGCAGCCAACGGCGACACGGCGCTTGCGAGGTATGCCTGTATCTGCGCTGTCTGATTGGCCTGCGAAATCTGCCCCTGAAGGGTTGACCGCTCCTCTCGGAGGGCATCAATCTTGTTCTGGAGCTCGCGGGTTTCAAGTTGGCAGAAACGGTCATTTATCATCTGACTCTGTGCGTCAATCTTGCTCCCGAGGATATTGGTCTGCTCGGACATCGCGATGCGATTCTCGTAGCCCTGCTGGGTTGTGAGGAGCCTGTTGTCGCAGCAACACTGCGCAAGCTGCTGCGCGAGCTGGCTGTTGCCCTGCTGGATGGCATTGATGACCGCCTGACTCGACATTCCGACCTGATTGCCCACGCCCTGAATGGAGGACAGAACAGAGTTTATGCCGCTCTGAATCTGACCCACGGAGCAGTTCAGAGTGGATGCAAGTTCGGAAATGGCCGTCCTGTTGCCGTTGATGGCTTGATACAGGAGGTCTCTTCCGCAATCATTGTTAATCTGGTTGCCGAGGCTGCTTCCGTTGCCTCTTCCGAATCCATTGCCTCCCCAACCATAGAGGAAGAAGAGGAAGATGATCCACAACCAATTGCCGTTTCCGCCGAAGCCGTTCCCGTTGCCGTTAATCATAGCAAGGAGCGCATTCGGGTCGAGGGAACTCTTCCCGGAGTCCCCGAAGACGAAAGTTTTGGTTTCTTCTGACATTTTTTGAGTATTTTTAGTGTTACGGCCAATATTGACCGCACAACAAATGTCAGAAGTTATCGAACAAAAGAGAAACACCATATCAAGAAATTGATATAGTATTCTGAGTCAGCGATTTATGTGATAGTATATTAACTTTTCCTCCAGTTTTTGGGAACCAGAGAGTCAAACCACCTAAAATTATAAGTCACGCTTCTTTTGGGTCTTTGGCCCTCGGGGATATAGCGGCGGGCGAGAACATTTCGGATGTTGGTCTTGGACTGCCCATAAAAGCGAGCGAAATCATCGCAAGTCCCTCGCACGTCAATGCGTGTCACCGCCTCGCGGTAAACTGATTCAAGCTCCGCTTCTGTGCATTCGTCGTTTCGGAGGCATTCGATGCAATAAGTCAAAAAGTCAATTAGTGTCTGTTTCATTTCGTGTCGCCGCAAAAGAAAACTTTATATGCCGCCATCAAGTATAACAGACCGAGGACGATATAGCATATATTCATCGCCTTGTCTGCAAAAGCAGTGAAATCATACGCAAGGAGATCTATAAGACTTATCGTTTGGATCGGGAGAGGGAGGATGCAGGCAATCTTGTGCCAGCCGCAAAGCCCAAACACGCGAGAGAAAGCAAGATTTAGGAGCATTGTGACCGGGCCGACATAGAAGATAAAATCAAGCGCCGATGCCAAAGATTCGGGGCAAACACCGTATAAGAGTATCGGTATCGCATAGAGGACATCGCACAAAAATGGTGCGACTCGCGCAAGCGCCCGCGCATTGCGAAAACGCGAAATGACTGCCTCGTGATTCTTTTTGCTCATTTTTTTGCACTCCTGCTCTTTGTTTTCGACAGATGGACTCCAGCTCGCACAGCTGGGCGATATGTCTTGTTGCTGCCTTGCTGTTTTTTGGTGATGCTCCCGCCTTTTTTACTGCCCATAATCTCACATTGATATAAAATTATCTATATTTGTTGCGCATATCGTGTAATGCGAACCCCCTTGCTTTTGTTTGTTTGTACTTTTCGGCAAGGGGTTATTTTTTATGCTCTCCCGGTAAAAGTGGTTTTAGGGTGTTCGCGCAGCAGTCGCGCATATCGCCTCGGATGCGTCACCTTAAACTCGAAGCGTTTTGCATAAGCCTCTGCATTCTTTTTTGACAAAAAGCGCCTCTCTATTAGATGCCAGCGTCCGAGCAACCATCTTCGCCAGATGATAACATACCTTTTGTCCTTTAGTCGTATTATTTTTGTCCTCATTTTCGGCAAGATACGAATTTTGCAACAAATTCCATAATCTTTTTTGATTTTGTTTGCATAATCAAAAAAGAGTTTGTATATTTGCAACACAAACAAACAAAAGAATATGACACGAACAACTTACAGAGAGATGGGAAAGACCCCAAGCGGACGCAAGGAAGCGCACGATATGATGCTTGAGGATGTAAAAACAAGAATGGACAGGCTGCTTTCCAGAGCCACCACTGCCGCAAATAAGGAAAAGGTCTCAAAAATCTTCAACCTCGGCTTTGAGAAAATTTCCGCCCTCGGCAACGGCAATCTGTTCGACTTTTTTGCCAATGATGAGTTGAGCGACATCAGCTTTTGCGGTTATGTACAAGATGTGATAAAAGGCAATATTTGGTGAAAAGGATACAAATTATGGACTACGAAATTTTATCAAAACATCGGGTTATCCCAAAGGGGAACAAGGAGTTGTGACCCGTGGCGGCGAATTCGCGAAGGTTATCGACCTCCGGCCTATGGCGTACCACGACGAGGATGTGACATCCTATGCGATCGCCGTAGTCCTGAAATAAAAATTTTTTTGTTATGAAAGCAATCTTGACGAATCTCCTGACCGGGGAGAGGATTCCGGTCGAATCC
>CAVIXF010000139.1:0-6019 GCA_963646585.1 Candidatus Gastranaerophilales bacterium HUM_1
CTGTCGATATTCTTCCATATTATACCTGTAGCAACCTGTTGGTTGTGAGGATTATCAAGTAAGCATAAAAAATAAGTTGGTGAAGATTTGTGAAGGATTTTTGAGGATAGATTTCTTTTTGAAGATGGAGTGTACTGGAGGTACACGACTGATGAAAAAAGGAATATAGGCCAGAAAGACGAACAAAGGGTGAAAGAATATGGCACAGACGAATCCTACAACGGTTAACGACTACAACGACGACAGCATCAGGACTCTCGAGGACGTGGTGCACATCCGGAAAAGACCGGGAATGTACATCGGACGGCTCGGGGACGGCGGCAATCAGGGGGACGGGATATATGTCCTGCTGAAGGAGGTCGTCGACAACTGCATCGACGAGTTCGCTATGGGATTCGGAAAGACCGTGAAGATCGACATCGACGAGGCGGGGAAAGTGACCGTGAGGGACTTCGGGCGTGGGATTCCGCTGGGAAAGCTGACGCTCGCGGTGAGCAAGCTGAACACCGGCGCGAAATATGACTCCAAAGTCTTCCAGAAGTCGGTCGGGCTCAACGGGGTGGGCACGAAGGCGGTGAACGCCCTGTCGTCATATTTCCACATCGAATCCTACCGCGACGGGAAGACGGCGAGCGCCACCTTTGAACGCGGACGGCTCGTGGAGGAGGTCACGGACAAGGACGGCGCAGGCACGAAGGAGAAGAACGGGACTCTCGTCAGCTTTGTTCCGGACGTCGATATGTTCGGGGATTTCCATTTCAATATGGAGTTCGTCGAGAAGATGGTCAAGAACTACTCCTACCTCAACAAGGGTCTGACTCTCACGCTGAACGGAACGCCTTACGTCTCCAAGAACGGACTTCTCGACATCGTGAACGACAATCTTTCCGAAGAGCCGCTCTATCCGCCGATCCATCTTGAAGGACAGGACATAGAGATAGTCCTCACCCACGGCAACGCCTACGGGGAGAACATCGCGTCGTTCGTGAACGGGCAGAACACCCGTGACGGAGGGACGCATCTCGCGGCGTTCAGGGAGGCCATCGCAAAGACGCTCAAGGAGTTCTACAAGAAGGACTATGCGCCGGAGGACATCCGGCAGGGGGTCATCGGAGCCATAAGCATCCGCATCCAGGAGCCGAACTTCGAGGGCCAGACCAAGACGAAGCTCGGTTCGACCTACACCTACGAGCAGGAGGTGCTGGACGAGAACGGGAATCCTGTCAAGGAGTCGAACGGAGCGAACAAGATTGAGCGCGGGCCTACAATCAGGGCCTTCATCAACGACTTCATAAAGACGAATCTCGACAACTATCTCCACATACACAAGGACATAGTCCCGGTGATTCAGGCGAAGATCGTCGCGTCGGAGACCGAGCGCAAGGAGATTTCGGGGATTCAGAAGAAGACCCGCGAACGCAACAAGAGGACGAACGTCTACAACCGCAAGCTGCGCGACTGCAAGCTGCATCTCGGGGACAGGATCACCGAACAGAACAGGGAGAAGATAGACCTCACGAGCATATTCATCACCGAGGGAGACTCCGCGAGCGGTACCATAACCAAGGCCAGGGACGCACAGACTCAGGCGGTGTTCAGCCTCCGGGGAAAGCCCATCAACTGCTACAAGGAGAGCCGCAAGAAGGTGGCGGAGAACGAGGAGCTGAACCTGCTTCTGAACGCGCTCGGAGTGGAGGACGACGTCGCCAACCTGCGCTACAACCGGATTGTGGTGGCGACCGATGCCGATGACGACGGGATGCACATCCGTATGCTCGTGCTGACTTTCTTTATGAAATATTACCCGGAGCTAATCCGCAACGGACATATCTACATACTCCAGACCCCCCTCTTCCGCGTGCGCAACAAGAAGGAGTCGGTCTACTGCTACGACGCCGTGGAGAAGGAGAAGGCGATACGAAAAATCAAGACGGGAGTCGAGATTACGCGGTTCAAGGGTCTCGGGGAGATTTCGTCGGACGAGTTCAAGGACTTCATCGGCGAGGGTATGCGGCTCGACCCGGTGACTCTGAGCGACGAGGAGTCGATTTCGGAGATTATGGAGTTCTATATGGGCGACAACACCGTCGAGCGGCAGAATTTCATTCGGGGGAATCTTAGGAGCGAGGAAGAACTTGAGGATGTTAATATTTGAGAATCTTTTTGGTCTATATTCGTTTTTTCATCAGTCGTGTACGCCCGGTACACTCCTTCTTCAAAAACGAATCTATCCTCAAAAATCTTTCTCAAATAAAATATGGCATAAAGACTAACTATATGTGGAGAAAGTTCTGCGCCTTCGCGCTGAAGGCATTGGGTTGGACGGCCGTGGAGCCGCCGGTGCCTGAAGACAAATGCGTCATTCTCGGAGTGCCGCACACTACGATATGGGATTTCCTGATTTCCTACCTCTATTACACCTCAGTCGGAGGCAAGGCCTACTGTATGGTGAAGAAAGAGTTCTTCCGGGGGCCGCTGGGCTGGATTCTCAGGAAGACGGGGGCGGTTCCCGTTGACCGCACGAACGGGGCGTCGGTCGTGCTGAGTGTCGTCCACGAGATGAACAAGCGCAAGGTGATGCACCTCGCCCTCGCGCCGGAAGGCACCCGCAAACCGGTGAGACGCTGGAAGACAGGCTTCCACAAAATCGCCACGGCGGTAGGCTGCCCGGTCTATCTCGGCTATTTCGACTGGGGGACGAAGCGCATCGGCCGCGGACAGAAATTCGAGCTGACAGAAGACGCGAAAGCGGATATGGAACGCATCCAGCAAATCTATGAAGAGATGCACCTCACAGCCCGCCACCCCGAGAACTACGTCACTCACTGAGCGGCGCGAGTTTTACGACTTTTGTACGAAACCGTCGGCATCGGCAGTCGTCGCGTTGCAGAATCCGGCGGCATCGGCAGTCATCGCCCGGCCGCCGTTTTTTTGCGGGCTACTTTGACGCGAAAGGGTGATGCTCGAGGATGTTGCGCTGCCAGGTGGAGCTGTCGAGGTGGGTGTAGATTTCGGTGGTGAGTATGCTTTCGTGGCCGAGCATCTCCTGGACGGCGCGGAGGTCTGCGCCGTTTTCGACGAGATGGGTCGCGAACGAATGGCGCAGGGTGTGCGGGGAGATCTCCTTGTTTATGCCGGCCTTCACGGCATAGGCCTTTATCAGCTTGAAGACCGTCACCCTCGACATTCCGGCACCGAAGCGGTTGAGAAAGAGGATGTCCCGGCTGTCGCCGTCGGACGCTTCGCCCCGGACTTCGAGATAGGACGCGACCGCCTCCGCCGCCATATCCCCGAGGGGCACGAGCCTCTGCTTGTTCCCTTTTCCGATGACGCTCACGCAGCCGTCATTGAAGAATATGTCGGAAATCTTCAGTGACACAGCCTCTGAGACACGGAGTCCGAGTCCGTAGAGAACCTCCAGAATCGCCCTGTCACGTCTCCCGAACGGAGAATCGACGTCGACCGCCCCGATCAGCCGCTCCACCTCCTCGACGGAAAGCACGCCCGGGAGGTATTTCCCGATTTTCGGAGCCTCCACCGCGTCCGTCGGATTCTCCCCGACCCTTCCCCCGGCGAGCATCCAGGCGTAGAACGAGCGCAAGGAGCTCAGGATCCTGGCCTGCGAGCGTTCCGACACCGGCGTGCCCTCGGCGAAATAGGAGATGATGTCCTCGGAGGAGACGTCCTCCGGATCTTTGCCGACCGCCTTGAAGAATATCGCCAGATCGGAGATGTACGATGACACCGTGTTGGGCGACATCGCGCACTCTATCTTGAGATAGTATTTATATTCATCCAACTGTCCAGGCATCCCGGTACTTAAGGCGAATTACTTCGTTGTCACTTGCGGAAAATCCTCACGAGCGAAAGGTTGCTCCGGTCACAGAGTCCTGTACTTGCGGCCGTATTCGAGCATCTGCTCAAGATAGCCGTCGGTGTAGGAGATTGCGTAGTCGATGACCTTGCCGTTCTTCACAACAGGCTCGATGCGCGGATTCACGAAACCGCCGTAAGGCTTGAGGTTCAGCGCGGCGTAGCGTTCCAGCACCTCCTTGTGGAGGTCGTAGTCGATGTTCACCGCGTATTTCTCCACCAGAGCCTTGCCTGCGGCGTAGTCCCCCTCGGACTTGATGCGCTGGACTTCGGCGAGCAGGTCTCCGAACAGGGAGCGCAGAGCCGGATAGTCGTTCACCACGAAATAGGTCTTGCCATCGCGCGCCCTCTTCTCTATCACATTGTGCTCCAGCCCCTTGTCGTAGCACCACTGGGCAATCAGCTTGCGGTTCTGCATATGCGCCTCGGTGTTCTTCTTGCCGAGCTCCACGCGGGCGAACTGCACGAGCAGGCCGTTGCGTATGTAGTTGGCGTACATCGCCTTGTAGGCCTCGCCGTCCGGAAGTATGCCGAGTTCTATGAGTTTCGGGTCGGCCATATAATAGAGCCCGAAGAGGTCGGCGCGGGTCTCCTCCAGGGTGGAGCTGAACTCCCCGAGCGCGTTCGGGGAAGTGCCCGGAAGCAGCTGGCCGCTGCCGTGGCCGAGACATTCGTGAAGGTCGGTGTGGATTTCGTCGGTGAGCGCGAGGTACTTCTTCGCCGCCGCGACCTCCGCCTCATCCCAGGCGAACTCCGTCAGAGTGCTCTTCGGAGACTCCTGCGCCGCGTAGTCGTAGGCGTGCGTTATGTTCGCGATGGTCACGGACTTGGAGCCGTGCTCCTTGCGTATCCAGTCCGCGTTCGGGAGGTTGATTCCGATAGGGGTCGCAGGATAACAGTCCCCGGCGAGGGTCACGGCGTCGATGACCTTGGCGGACACGCCCTTGACCTTCGGTTTCCTGAACTGCGGGGCGACAGGCGAACGGTCCTCGAACCACTGCGCGTTCTCGGAGAGTTTCACCGTGCGCTGCGAAGCCTCGTCGTCGCGGATGTTCACGAGAGCCTCCCAGGTCGCCTTGCGCCCGAGCGGGTCGTTGTAGTCCTCGATGAAGCCGTTGATGAAATCCACCGTCCCGAGCGTGTCCCTGACCCATTCGATGTTGTATTTGTCCCACAGACGCAGGTCGCCGCTGCGGTAGTAGTCGACGAGCGTGCCGATGTACTGCTTCTGGAGTTCGCTTTCCGCCGCCGCGCCGGCCTTCTCAAGCTCGCCGACAATCTTGGAGATCGCCGCTCCGTACAGCCCGCCGACACGGTAGACCTCCTCGCGGATCACCCCGTCAGCCCCCTTGACGAGCTTGCTGTTCAGCCCGTATGAAACCGGCTCCGGGTCGTTCGGGTCGGTCATCGCGGCATAGAATCCGTCGGCCTCCCTGCGGGTCACGCCTTCGTAGAAGTTGACGGACGAGCCTATCACGATGTCCCCCTCGTCTGTCTTTCTCCAGCGGTAGAGAGCCGGGGAATAAATGGCCTCAAGCAGCTCCGGGTTTTCGTCGCCCACGGCCGCCATCAGAGACGCGAAATACTCGCGGCCGCACTCCGGGAAGAACTTCTCCTCGGCGTAGTGGTGGTGGATTCCGTTGCTGAAGAACACCCTCTTGGCGTAGACGAGAAACTGCTGATACTCCGGGCATTCCCTGTCGCCGTCATATTTTTCGATTATGTCCTCAAGCGTATGCCGCACCGCCAGATTCACCTTGCAGTTCTGGTCCCAGAGGATGTCCCGTCCGTATTTGGCGGCCTCGCTCAGATGATAGACATACTCCTTCTGCTTGAGAGTCAATGCGTTCCACCCGGGTACGCGATATCTCATAATCTTCAGGTCGGCGAATTCGTCGATGAGATACTTGAAGCCCGCAGGGACTTCGTCTTTTTCCTTCGCCTGGCCGCACGACACGGCGCAGCCCATAACAGTCGCTGCTGCAATCATTTTAACTACAGTTTTCATATTCCTTATATATATTTCCGTAAACTCATATCCCCGGACTACTGGAAACGGAGATTTTTCATATCTTTGCAAATTTAGAAACTTTCAAAAAATAACCTGCATCATCTTTTTCATTCTTTTCGGTCTATATTCCTTTTC
>CAVIXF010000140.1:0-5998 GCA_963646585.1 Candidatus Gastranaerophilales bacterium HUM_1
GTGAACGGCGACAAGATGGGGATGCTCGCGACGGTCATCAACTCGCTCGGTCTCGCGATGGCGCTGCGTTCGGCCGGAGTTGAGGCTGAGGTCTTCACCGCCACTCCGATGGCTCCGATAGCGCGCTATTATATGAGGGATGACGCGGTCGCCGTCCTCGAAAGGGGAGGAGTGGCTCTTCTCGCCGGGGGCACTGGCAATCCGTTCTTCACCACCGACTCCGGAGCGGCTCTCCGTGCGCTTGAAATCAAGGCTGACGCGCTGCTTAAGGGCACCCGCGTGGACGGGGTCTATACCGCCGACCCGGAAAAGGACCCGTCGGCCGTGAAATACGACGAACTCAGCTTCGACAAGGCGATGGAGGGCCGTCTCAAAGTGATGGACCAGACGGCGTTCGCGCTTTGTAGGGAGGGAGATATGCCCATAATCGTGTTCGACATCAACGGAAAGGGCAATCTTCTCAAACTCGTCGGAGGGGAGAAGGTGGGGACGCTGGTACATATATAAATATATTCAGTAAACACATATTAACACCATATCACAATGATTGACAAGGCAAACGAAATTCTGGAAGAGGCCAGGATGAATATGGAGGACGCGGTGACGTTCCTCGAGGAGGATCTCAAGACCTACAGGGTGGGCAAGGCCAATCCTACGATTTTCAGCAATGTGCTCGTGGACTACTACGGCTCGATGACCCCTGTCCCTCAGGTGGCCTCCGTGACCGCTCCGGACGCCAAGACGCTCGCCATCCAGCCGTGGGAGAAGAAGATGATTCCGCTCATCGAGAAGGCCATAATCGACGCCAATCTCGGCCTCACACCGTCCAACAACGGGGAGACCATCCGCTGCACCGTTCCGCCTCTGACCGAGGAGCGCCGCAAGGAACTCATCAAGAAGGCCAAGGCAGCCGGCGAGAACTCCAAGATTGTCGTGCGCAATGCCCGCCGCGATGCCATCGACGCTCTGAAGAAGGCTCAGAAGGACGGACTCGCCGAGGATATGGAGAAGGACTATGAGGACAAGGTGCAGAAGGCCACCGACTCCTGGGTGAAGAAGATTGACGAGCTTGTCGCCGCGAAGGAGAAGGACATCCTCACCGTCTGAGCGGAATGTCTCTGATCGGAATTTCTTGGAAGAAACTATGAAAGGCAGGAGAATCAAGAAGATTGCGCCGGCCGGCACGATGCGGTCGAACGGCGACTATGCGTGGAAGTTCCTCACTTTCGGCGGAGTGACGAGGGTGAACATCAGCACGGGTGAGGACATCGCCAATCTGGAGGAGCTTGACCGCAAGCTGTGGACGGTGCTGAGCTGCCCGACTTCCGGTCTGGAGATGGATCCGGTCACTCTGGGGCTGGTCGACCTTAACGGGGACGGCAACATCCACATCGACGAGATACTCTCTACGGTCGCGTGGCTGAAGGCGGTTCTGAAGAATCTGGACGTGCTCACCCGCCGCAAAGGAGAAATCGGGCTGTCCGAAATCAACGCCGGCACGGAGCAGGGCGCGAAAGTCCTTGCCGGTGCGCGGAGGATTCTCGAAAGCCTTTCGCTCGGAAAGGACTCCGTCTCGCTCGCCGACGTCGCGGCAAGTCTCGCCGCTTCGGCCGCGTCGCCTTTCAACGGGGACGGGGTCATTACTGAAAGCGCGGCTGAAGATCCGGAGCTGAAGGCTTTGATAAGGGAGTGCGCCGCCTCCGAGGGCGCGGTCGCCGACCGCAGCGGCGAGGCCGGTGTGGATCAGGAGCATATTGACGCATTCTACAAGGCTGCGGCCGGTTTCGTCGCGTGGAAAGACGCGGAGACCGCCGATATTCTTCCTTACGGAGACCGCACCGCCGAGGCTATGTCGGTGTGCGACGCGCTGAAAGAGAAGGTCGAAGACTTCTTCCTGCGATGCTCGCTCGCGGCGTTCCGTTCCGACAGCGAGTCGGTTCTGGACGTGAGCGCGGAGCGGATGGGTGAGATCAGCGCGAAAAACCTCTCCTCTTGCAGGGAGGAGATCGCCGCATATCCGCTCGCAAGGGTCAATGCGGCGGGGGAGCTTCCTCTTTGCGGCATAAATCCGGCGTGGAGCGCGGAGTTCGAGAAGTTCAAGGCTCTTGTCGTCTCGGCCGATTTCCCTGGGGCGGAGTTCATCACCGAGGCTCAATGGCGTGAGATTCTCGGAAAGTTCGATGCTTACAGGGCTTATCTCGCGGCGAAAGCCGGAGCGGAGGTCGAGCCGCTGGGATATGACCGTCTCGCGGCCATTCTGAAGGAGGACAGGAAGGCGGAAATCGAGAAGCTCATCGCCGAGGACAAGGCGATGGAGGGCAGCGTCGGGGAGATACGCGAAGTCGACAGGCTGCTGCACCTTTGCAGGGATTTCTACACCCTTCTGCGCAACTACGTGACATTCTCCGACTTTTACTCCACCACGGAGACGATGAGTTCGGTCTTTCAGGCCGGACGGCTCTACATTGACCAGCGCAACTGCGACCTCTGCATAAAGGTCACGGATATGGGCCGGCAGACCGCCACGGCCGGAGCGAGCGGGATGTTCCTGCTCTACTGCGACTGCACGTCGAAGAAGACCGCCGAAAAGATGACGATAGTCGCCGTGATGACCGACGGGGACATAGACAATCTGAAAGTCGGCTGCAACGCGGTGTTCTACGACCGTGCGGGCGACGACTGGGACGCGGTGGTGACGAAAATCATCGACAATCCGATAAGCGTCCGCCAGGCTTTCTGGTCTCCGTACAGGAAGATGGGGAACTTCATCGGCGAGCAGATCAACAAGATGGCCTCGAAGCAGGATTCCAAGGTGCTTGAAAAGGCCACCGCCGACCTTTCCGCAGCCGGCACGAATGTCACCTCTTCCGCGACCGCAGGGACTGGCGCTTCCGCCGCCGCGTCCGGAGGCTCGGGAGCCGCCGTGCAGCCTTTCGACGTAGCGAAGTTCGCGGGAATTTTCGCGATGATAGGTATGGCTCTCGGCTCCATAGGAACTTTCCTCGGTTCGCTGTTCTCGACTTTCGTGAGCCTCTCCTGGTACGGGATGATACTTTCCGTGCTCGGACTGATTCTGATAATATCCGGCCCGTCGATGATTATGTCCTGGATGAGCCTGCGCAAGCGCAATCTCGCGCCGATTCTCAATGCGAACGGATGGGCGGTGAACGCCAAGGTGATTGTGAACTCCCGCTTCGGGCAGACTCTCACAGGAGTGGCGAAAATGCCGGTCTTCGTCGGCAACGACCCGTTCGCCGAGAAGAAGATGCCGGCGTGGAAGAAGGCTCTGATAAGCATAGCTTTCATAATCGGAATACTCGTCGGGGTCTATTTCTGCCTTCCGAAGAACATACGCCCGTTCTGGCCTCAGCCTGAGGCTCAGACCGAATGCCCGGCATCGTGTCCGGCGCAGGACGCCCCTGCGTTGTGATTTTCAGAGAAATGGACGGCGCGGTTTGCGGAAAAATTGACGGGAAAGTCATTTTGCTGACAGGCGGAATCGGGAGCGGGAAATCGGCCGTGAGGAGGATTCTCGAAGGGATGGGAGTGCCCTGCTACGACGCCGATTCGGCGGTGAAGTCGTTCTATGCGACTCCTGTCGAGAGTCTGGCCGTCGCTCCGGAGGGGAGGACATCCGAGGGCCCGTCATCGGGAAACCGTCCCGCCGTTCCGGGGGCGGACGCGGAGGATGGTGAAGCGTCCGAAGCTCTGGCGGCGGGAAATCCACGGAAGAAGCCGTTTCTTCTGCCGGAAGTCGAGAAGGCTTTCGGGCGGAGTTTCAGACTCCCGGACGGCGAATTTGACAGACGGGCGCTGGCCTCGGCGATTTTCGGTGACCCGGTGAAGCTCAAGACGGTCGAGGACATAGTCTTTCCTGCGCTTGCCGCTGATTTTGATGCGTGGCGGAGGGAGGCGGTCTCCGCGATGCAGTCCCGCCGGGCGGGCCTTGCGGACGAATCCTCGGACGAATCCTCGGACGAATCCCGGGGTACATCCGGAGAAGCGGACCGGACGGGCTTCTCCGTCCTGTCTCCGTTTCTGATTTTCGAGTCGGCCACGGCTCTCGACAAGCCCGACTTCCCGAAAATCTGGGACAGGTGCATCTGGGTGGACGCTCCGGAGCAGCTCAGGATTGAGCGCGTGACGGCCCGCGACCGCTGCTCCCGCGAACAGGTGCTGTCCCGCATCCGTCTCCAGCCGCCCCTCGAAGCCCATCGCCAGGAAGTGGACGCGGTAATCCTCAACGACTGCCCTCTCCCCGAGCTCGCGTCAAGAGTCCGCTCCGCCGTAGGACAGTTATAGAGCGTACACGACAGATGAGAAATGGAATATGAACCAAAAAGAAACCAAAATCATGATAAGACCGGCAAAGAGGACGGAAGCAGTCAAAGAATACTACTTCTCAAGAAAAAACAAGGAACTCGCGGCAGTGAACGCTTGGCGCAAGGCAAAAGGTCAGAAACCGGTCATCAGTCTCGGGATAGGGGCGCCTGACAGGATGCCGCCGGCGGCCGCAATCGAGGCTCTCTGCGAGTGCGCACACAAGACCGACTCCCATATCTATCAGAACTATAAGGGCCTCCCGGAACTTCGGGGCGCGTTCGCGGAATGGTACGGCCGCTTCTACGGTGTGACACTCGACCCGGCCACGGAGATCCAGCCTCTGGCGGGCTCCAAGGAGGGGATTCTGCTGCTCGCCCTCGCGTTCATAGACAGGGGCGACAAGGTGCTCGTCCCCGACCCGGGTTATCCGACCTACACCTCGGCTCTCGAACTCGTGGAGGCCGACATCCTCACCTACGACCTTCTGCCGGAGAACGGCTGGAGTCCGGACTTCGAGGCTCTGGAGCGGATGAACCTCGACGGAGTGAAGATGATGTGGGTGAACTATCCTTCAATGCCGACCGGCAAGGCCGCTTCCGAAGAGCTTTACCGGAGAATCGTGAAGTTCGGACTTGAACACGACATCCTGATAGTCAATGACAACCCGTACAGTTTCGTGCTCACCGACAAGCCGCTTTCGATTCTCTCCGTCCCCCGTGCGAAGGAATGCTGCATCGAGCTGAACTCGCTGAGCAAGTCGCACAATATGTCGGGATGGCGAATCGGAATGGTCGCCGGGGCGCAGGAGCTGATTTCGTCCGTGCTCAAGGTCAAGTCGCAGATGGATTCGGGGATGTTCAAGCCTATGCAGATGGCTGCCGTGGCCGCTCTGTCGCAGGGGGCGGAATGGTTCGAGCAACTGAACGAGGGTTATCGCGAACGCCGGAGAATCGCCTGCGAAATTATGGACGCGCTCGGCGCGGAATACCCCGCCGACGGAACAGGACTTTTCGTCTGGGGGCGCGTGCCGGAGGACAGTCCGCTGCTTGCGAAGTCCGGCGAGACTGAGTCTCTCGCCAAGGAGGCCGGCATAGCCGTCAGCGCACCCGAGGACGGAGTGGCGAAGACAAGGGGCGAACTCATCTCGGACTATCTTCTCTACAGGACAGGAGTCTTCGTCACCCCGGGCTGCATCTTCGGCCGCAACGGCCGCGATTGCATCCGCATCTCCCTCTGCGCCGACGCCGAGAAACTCTCCGAGGCTCTGCGGCTTGTCCGCGGCGTTCTGCGCACCCGTTGAGTGCGCAAAACAAATAAAATGTGCCTCTTGACCCCCTTACCCCTGAAACTGTAGAATCCATTCCGCAGTTTTATAATGAAACTGTAGAATCCATTCAGCAGTTTTATGGTAAAATTGTGGAATCCATTCCGCAATTTTTCTTGTTTCCGTGTCGGGGGGGCTGAAATTTTCCATATTCCATTGCGATAAGACAAATATTTTCCTATCTTTGTGGCATGCCTTGTCCCCTGACTTGGTTTTTATTGATATTCGAAAACTTATGGTGGCTATGGAGAATCTGAAATCTGTCCTGTCGCCTCTCGCTGCCAAGTGGGGGGGTGCTTAACCGTCTCCGGATCCGGTCTTCTCTTTTCTCTCATTCCGATTAACAGTCCG
>CAVIXF010000141.1:0-5983 GCA_963646585.1 Candidatus Gastranaerophilales bacterium HUM_1
GCCACTTTTCTGCGTTCGGCAGTCTCAAATAAATTTGGACTGCGCTCACTTATCGAAAAGGTTCGTATTTCATACGCCACTTTTCTCCGTTCGGCATAGCTCAAGCAAGCTTGGCTCTGCTCTCACTTATCGAAAAGGTTCGTATTGCATACGCCACTTTTCTCCGTTCGGCAGTCTCAAATGAATTTGGACTGCGCTCACTTATCGAAAAGGTTCAAAAAGTGCAGCATCCTCGACGGCAGGGTCTGTCCTACAACGGCATCTGAGGATGCAGCAGGAAGTGAAACAGGCCAATGTGGCAGATTCCGTAATCGTCGGTGTATGGCGCGATGTCATCGCCGACGATTACGATTTTTCGGAAACTGTCGTCTATCTTCAGCAATGACTTGAGTTCCTGATTTTTCTTGTCATCGGAGTCCATCCTGTAAGCCGACTGGATGTAATATTTCTCCATTCCGTCGGAGGCGATGAAATCTATCTCATATTGGTTCTGGCTCTGCTTGCCGTCAACCATTTTGCGGGCTTCGACAACGCCTACATCTACAAGGAAGCCCCTCATTCGAAGTTCATTGTAGATGATGTTCTCCATAATGTGAGTGATTTCCTGCTGTCGATAGTTCTGTCTCGCGTTACGCAGGCCTACATCCACACTGTAGTATTTCTTTATGGATTCAAAATACCTGCGCCCCTTGATGTTGTAGCGTCTGGAGCTTTCGAACAGATAGGCGTCTTCCAGATAGCTGAGGTAGCTTCCTACGGTCTCCGCCGAAATCTTCACCTGCTGCACGGACTTCATCGTGTTGCTCAGCCTGGTCGGATTGTTCAGAGACCCGATGGAAGAGCACAGGACATCAGCCAGACATTCCAAGGCTTCCCGGTCACGCACCCCGTTCCGCTCCACGACATCGCTCATATAGACTTTCTGCCAAAGTCTCTGCAGATAGACCACTTTCTGTTCATTGGTTCGAAAATGCAGAAGGGCGGGCATTCCGCCATAGGTGTAGTATTCTTTCCATAATTCCGAAACTGGTTCGGTACGCCCCTGGACAAATTCGCTGAAGCAGAACGGCCAGACCCGGACCTCGTCGCCACGTCCCCGAAAGAGGGTGTTGATGTCGCTGCTCAAGTAATGGCTGTTGCTTCCCGTAACATAGACATCCAAGTTCGCCTTGGCCGCAAGTCCGTTCACGATGCGTTCAAAATCAGGAACTTCCTGAACCTCATCAAGTATGATGTAATATTTTTTGCCGGCCTCTTTGATTCGAGAATACACATATTCTTTAAGCGCCTGAGGTGACAGAAGTTCCGACTGATTATTTTCATCATCCATATCGAATGAAATGTGAATAATCTCAGATTCCAAAACACCCGAACTCAGCAGATAATCTGTGAATATATGGCTCAAAAGCCAAGATTTTCCACAACGGCGCGTCCCCGTGATTATCTTCACAAGACCGTTGTTCATTCTGTTTTTCAGGCGTTCCAGATATATGTCTCTCCTTATGTATTCCATAATTGCAGTATGGTTTGTACGAGAACCGCACCGCAAATGTATTGGAAATTTAGTTTACGACCAAATTTCTATTCGGAATTTAGTGCAAATTTGCAGTAAATTTCAGATAGGATGCGATTCTATTCGATATTCCGTTCAAATTTGCAGTAAATGTCGAATAGCGGGACTGCTCTGACTTTGCCTCTCTCGATATGGGAAAAGATATTCCGTTGAGTTGATTAAACAAATGTTTAAAAAATTTGTTCAAACGGATTTTTTGTCTTTCCTTTGCTGTCCCGAAAGTTGACGGAACTGTTTCGGGGTTGTAATACGAAACACACACATATATGGGAAAGACGACAGAAGAAAAGATTCTCGAGGCGGCGAAAGACGCTTTCATCCGCGAGGGGTTCAGCGGCGCGAGGGTCAGGGACATAGCGGAGAGCGCGGGGGTGAACCTCGCTCTGGTCAACTACCATTTCGGAAGCAAGCAGGAGCTCTTCGACGCGGTGATGGGGCGGGCTCTGGTCGCGTTCCGGGACAATATGCTCGGAATGGTGCACGACGGGACGACCGACCTAGGGACGAAATTCCGGAAGTGCGTCGCGAACTACGCGGATATGATGGAGAAGAATCCGCTGCTCCTTTCGTTCGTGATGCACGAGCTTTCACGGGACACGGGAGGGTTCGCGGGGCAGTTCGCGGTGAAGGAGGTATTTCTCGGGAGCGCGATGCAGAGGCAGCTGATCGAGGCGGGACTTTCGGAGGAGCGGAGCGAACAGTTTATGGTCACGATGTTCTCGCTTCTCGCAGGGGCGTATCTGACCGCTCCGATTACGAAAATCGTGCTTTCAAAAGACGACGGACAGATGAAGGAGTTCTTCCGGAAAAGGACTGAGGAGCTGCCGGAGCTGCTCGAAGAAATCGTTGAGATTCAGAAACATATATGATTCGAAAACATATTCGATAATCCTTGATTATGAAGAAGATATTGACATTTCTGGCCGCCGCAGCTCTCCCCTTCTGCGCAGGAGCCGTGTCGCTGGAAGAATGCCTGAGCCGGGCGAGGGGGAACTACCCTCTGATACGGCAGTATGAACTCGTGAAAAATCTGGAGAAGTTCAGCTTCGCCAACGCCACGGCCGCATATCTGCCCCAGATTCAATTCCTCGGACAGGCCACCTGGCAGACTGACGCGGTGGAGTTCCCCGAGCAGATGGAGAATCTCTACAAGGCGGCCGGGCTGGAGCTGAAAGGCCTTTCAAAAGACCAGTACAAGCTTATGCTCCAGATTTCGCAGACAATCTGGGACGGAGGCGTGACGCGGGCGAGGAAGGATGAGGCGAAGGCGGAGAGCGAGGTCTCGCGGCTCAGCGTCGAGAAGGAGATGGAGGAGCTGGACTCCCGCACCGGAGAGGTCTATTTCGGGATATTGGCTCTCCGGGAGAACATCCGTACCATAGAGAACTCGCTCGGGCTGCTTGAAGCTAACCTCGCTGTGGCGGAGGCGGGGGCGAGAAACGGGACGGCGGTGCAGTCGGACATCGACCGCATCCGCGTGGAGCTGCTGTCCCTCAGGCAGAAGCTCACCGAAACCGCAAAAGCGGAGGAGGCCTACCGCATCGTGCTTTCGCTTATGACGGGGCTTGGAATCGGAGAGGACGAGGACTTCGAGATTCCTCCGACTCCTTCCGTCAGGGCCGACGTCAACGCGAGTTCTGCTCTGAAGCTCTTCGACGCGCAGTCGGAGCAGATAAGGGTGCGGAAAGCGATGGTGAACTCGGCGGTGATGCCGCATTTCGACCTCTTCGCCCAAGGATGGTACGGGCGGCCGGGACTGAATATGTTCAACGATATGATGTACGACGAGTTCTCCTGGAACGCCATCGTGGGGGTGAGAATGCAGTGGAACATATCCTCGTTCTATACGCGGCGCAACGGAATCCGCACGGCGGACAACCAGTCGATGATGGTCAGTAACAGCAAGGCGGCCTATCTGTGGAACTTCTCCCTTCAGCAGACGCAGATTGAGAAGGAGATCGAGAAGATGAACGAGCTTCAAGAGAGCGACCTTGAAATCGTCAGTCTGCGGCGTTCCATTCGCGAATCGTCCGAATCCAGATTCAGGAACGGGGTCATAACCGCCGGCGACCTGCTGCGGGACATCACCGAGGAGAGCAACGCCGAAAGCCGCTGCAACATCCACAGGCTCAACGCTTTGCGGAACATCTACAAGCTCAAGACGATGCTCGGCCAGTAGGGGATGTGGGGCTGGATTATAAGATTGTGCCGAGGTCCGGCAGATGGGGATGAATGAGCGCGGAACCGGACAGGGCATCCGCAGGAATTGTCTTGAAGCATAATACACAGTGAAACAAATAGATAGATTTATGAATACAGGAACAGAAAATGCCATACGGCTGACTCTCGCCACTGCGGCTCTCGTCGCAGCGACGGCGGTTCTCGTCTCCTGCGGCGGGAACGGAAGCCGCTACGACGCGGAGGGAAGTTTCGAATCTACGGAAGTCACGGTCAGCGCGGAGGCGACCGGGAAAATCCTCGAATTCGGGGTCAGGGAGGGACAGGCCGTCGCCGCCGGAGAGAAACTGGGCTGCATCGACTCCCTCCAGCTGCACCTCGCGAAACTTCAGCTGGAGAAAAACGTGAAGTCGGTCCTCAGCAGCCGGCCGGATGTGGACAGGCAGCTTGCGGGGATGAACGCGCAGCTCCGTACTCTCCATATGGAGAAGACCCGCGTCGGGAATCTTCTTGCGGACGGCGCCGCGACGGGCAAGCAGATGGACGATGTGAACTCGCAGATCGCCGTGCTTGAAGCGCAGATAGCCGCCCAGAAATCGGCTCTCGGGAACTCCGCGCTCGGCATCGACGCGCAAGGCTCGTCGCTCGAACTGCAGATCGCGCAGATGGAGGACAGGATTGCGAAATGCAGCATAGTCTCCCCAATAAACGGCACGGTGCTGACGAAATACGCAAATGCCGGGGAGTTCGCGGCGACCGGGAAGCCGCTCCTGAAGATTGCGGACCTTGACAATGTGTTCCTCCGGGCGTATGTCACTTCAGCCCGGCTGAGCGGGATGCGCCTCGGGCAGAAGGTCAGGGTGTTCGCGGACTTCGGAGGGGAGAATGTGCGGGAATATGAGGGGACTGTGGAATGGATTTCGCCAAAGAGCGAGTTCACACCCAAGAACATACAGACCTCCGACGAACGGGAGAATCTCGTCTATGCCGTCAAAGTCGCGGTGAAGAACGACGGATTCATCAAACTCGGGATGTACGGAGGAATACGGTTTTAGTTTCCCAGATGAATGGACTATGGAATATGCCGTCAGAATAAAAGACCTGCGGAAATCCTTCGGCCCGGTCACAGCCGTTGACGGAGTGAGCCTTGATGTGAAAAAAGGCGAACTCTTCGGAATCATCGGGCCGGACGGGGCGGGCAAGACCACGCTCTTCCGTCTGCTGACCACGCTTCTGGACGCGGACGGAGGCGGGGCGACGGTCGCCGGACTCGACATCCGGAAGGACTACCGCGAGCTGAGGGGGAAAGTCGGGTATATGCCCGGAAGATTCTCGCTCTATCAGGATCTCAGCGTTAAGGAGAATCTTGAGTTTTTCGCCTCGGTGTTCGGGACGACGCTCCGGGAGAACTACAGGCTGATCGAGGACATCTACTGCCGTCTTGAGCCGTTCGCCTCCAGAAAGGCCGGGCAGCTCTCGGGCGGGATGAAACAGAAGCTCGCGCTGTGCTGCGCCCTCATCCACTCCCCTTCCGTGCTCTTTCTCGACGAGCCGACAACCGGAGTCGATCCTTCTTCGCGGAGGGAGTTCTGGGAGATGCTCGCCAATCTCAAGTCTTTCGGAATCACTATGATAGTTTCGACCGCATATATGGACGAGGCTTCGAAATGCGACCGGGTGGCGCTGATGGACGGCGGGCGATTCCGCAGGACCGGGACTGTCGGGGAGATCACCGGGGCGTTCGGGCACAGGCTTATGGAGATACGCTCCGACGATATGTACAGGCTGCTCGCCGATGTGCGGAGGATTGACGCTGTCGAGGAGTGCTACACTTTCGGCGGGGTGCATCACATACGGCTGCGGGACGGGGCCGGGCTGAGCGCAGGGGAAATCGGGGCGGAGATTACGAGATTGGGGCATCGGGATGTTATGGTTCGGGAGTGCTCCCATACCCTCGAAGACTGTTTCCTTGTCGTTTAAGGGGGTGGCTTGCTTCGTTACGCTCCTTGTTCAAATCCTCACAACCGAAAGGTTGCTCCGGTTTGAACTGCGTCGCAAGCCTTGCACTCCATCCCCTTAAACGACAAGGCGTCACGGATTTTGTGGGCGGATTGCTGCGTTACGCTCCTTGTTCAAATCCTCACAACCGAAAGGTTGCTCCGGTTTGAACTTCGTCGCAAGCCTTGCACTCCCTTTTATTATTGGGGCTGCCGCCCCAAACCCCTGCGTCCT
>CAVIXF010000142.1:0-5960 GCA_963646585.1 Candidatus Gastranaerophilales bacterium HUM_1
GTCGTGGACATAAAGGTCACCAAAAAGAAGAAAAACTATATGGAGGGATATATCCTCCGCATCGTGAAGCCTTCCGAACATCGTCTTGAACCGTTCTGCAAATATTTCGGCGTCTGTGGAGGCTGCAAATGGCAGCCGCTGCCCTACGAGATGCAGCTTGAGGCGAAACAGCGTCAGGTCTATGACCAGCTGGTGCGCATCGGACATCTGGAAGTTCCTGAAATTCAGCCGATAATAGGCTCGGACAAGACTCAATACTACCGCAACAAGCTGGAGTTCACCTTCTCCCGCCGCCGTTGGATTTACGAAAACGAGAATCCGGACGAACTCTCTGAAACAGAGCGTCTCGGACTCGGATTTCACGTGGGGCGCTTCTTCGACAAGGTGCTCGACATCGACTGCTGCCACCTCCAGCCCTCCCCTTCCGACGAAATCAGAAATTTCATAAGAGCCTATGCAATAGAGCATAAGCTCGCTTTCTTCGACATACGGGAGCATAGGGGGTTTCTCCGCACTATGGTCATCCGCACCACGGAAAAAGGCGAGGTGATGCTGATAGTGTGCTTCTATAATGAAGACGCGGAGGTGCGCACCGCCCTGCTCAACGCCGTCGCGGACAAATTCCCGCAGATAGTGTCGCTCTACTATGTCATCAACGGCAAGGCCAACGACTCCATTTCCGATCAGGAATGCATTCTCTACAGGGGTGAAGAGGCGATTTACGAGGAGATGGAGGGCTTGAGATTCAAGATAGGCCCGAAATCGTTCTACCAGACCAACACGGAACAGGCGTACAGGCTCTACTGCACGGCGCGGGAGTTTGCGGCGCTCACCGGCGGAGAGACCGTCTATGACCTCTACACCGGCACAGGCACCATAGCCCAGTTCGTCTCCCGTCAGGCTGCCAAAGTCATCGGAATAGAATATGTCCCGGAAGCCATCGCTGACGCCAAGGTGAACGCAAAGAACAACGGGATAAGCAATTGCGAGTTTTTCGCGGGGGATATGAAAGATGTCCTCACGGCGGATTTCATCGCGGAGCACGGTCGCCCGGATGTCATAATCCTCGACCCTCCGAGAGCCGGAATCCACCCGGACGTGGCCAAAGTGATACTTGAAGCCGCGCCTGACAGAATGGTGTATGTCAGCTGCAACCCGGCTTCACAGGCACGCGACCTCGCCATACTTTGCGGGAAATACGAAATCACGGCTGTGAGGCCCGTGGATATGTTTCCGCAGACACAACACGTCGAGAATGTCGTCGCCTTAAGAAAGATTTGAGCGTCTTTTTGGCCATATTTCCTTGTTTTGTTCGTCATTTGGCCCCACCAAACTCCTCTCAAAACAAGAAAATCTGTTTCAAAAATACATCTCAAATCCCGCCGCGATTATGTACGAAACTTATAATAGCGTAAAATATGTTTGAACAGATACTTATACTTCTCGGAGGGCTGATGATCATCCTTCTGGGGGCGAACTGGCTTGTGGACGGCGCGTCAAGCATCGCCAAGAAAGCCGGAGTGAGCGAGTTTGTGATAGGGCTGACGATTGTCGGAATAGGAACTTCGATGCCGGAACTCGTGGTGAGCTGCACCGGCGCGTTTCAGGGCAACGCCGACATCGCGATAGGCAACATCATCGGCTCCAACATATTCAACGTGATGCTGATACTCGGAGTGACGGCTCTCATCTGCCCGCTGACTATCACCAAGAACAACAGGAGAATCGATATGCCGCTGAACCTGCTCGTGACCCTGCTACTGCTCTGCGCCGGGTTCAAGCGGACGCTCTTCGGCTTCGGGACTGACGAACTGTCGCGGCTGGACGGCGCGGTGATGCTCGTGATTTTCGCATTCTACCTCTATCTCTCGTTCCGCAACGGCTCCGGAGACGAGGACGACGAGGAGGCCGGGGTGAAACTCTACAAGACTCCGGTCGCGCTGGTGATGGTGCTGTTCGGACTCGGGGCGCTTGTCGGCGGTGGGCAGCTGTTCGTCAATTCCGCCGTTGAAATCGCGCACCTGTGCAATGTGCCGGACAAGTTCATCGCGATTACGATTCTCGCCGGAGGCACTTCCCTCCCCGAACTCGCGACCTGCGTCGTGGCGGCGACGAAGAAGCGCTCGCAGCTCGCGCTCGGAAACATCATCGGCTCCAACATCTCCAACATACTGCTGATTCTCGGGGCAGCCTCGCTCATCACGCCGCTGTCGTTCGCCAATGTCTCGTCCATCGACATAGCCGCCGTCATCGCCTCCGCCGCATTCCTCGTGCTCTGCGGACTCTGCTTCCGCAAACGGGCGAAACTCGGCGTTCCCGAAGGCGTCATAATGCTCCTGATGTACGCCGCCTATATGTTTTTCCTGATTGAATCCGTCCTGTAGGCCGAACGGGGTAAGACAAAGAGAAATCTTTGGATTACAATTAGGGAAACAACATTGTAACCACCAATAACAAAACTGTTACCATCACAAATGTGAGGATTTTCAGGAGTCGGATAACGCAGTAATCCGAAGTTTAATTCGGAATTTCAAACTAATAAGCCGCCCCGCGCACGCACATCTTTGGTCACAATAGGATTTGCATAAATCCGAAGGAAATGCTCCCGCACCCCGGCGCGGTCAAGCTCAGGCTCGACGGTGTCGAGCTGATGCTCCATATAGGCGATGAACCTCTCCCTGTCCGCCGCCTCATACTTCCCGGCGAAGCGGCCCCCCTCGTTCAGAATGTCGTAGGCGATGTAATTGTTCTTCCAGAGCCTATAGCCGTCCACGACGCGGATGTTCACGGCGTGGCGGATGTACTGATAGCGGTCGTTCTTGTCACAGAGCGAAGCGAGCGACAGCTCCTCGTCGGTGAGCGGCCTGCCTATGTTCAGATGGATGTCGCCCTTCTGCTGGGTCACGCCCACGAGTATGCTGTTCAGATCCTCGCCCTGCCTCTTCACATATTTTCCGTCGCGTCCGGCGATGAAAGTCTCCCTGGCCTTGAGGATGTCGCAAGGCTCGATTTCATACGAGATGCTCATCGGCACGATGTTCAGCTCCGCGAAATTCTGCTTGAAGCTGTCCGGGCGGCCGCTCATATCCAGCATCTTCAGAAGCCCCTGCTCCGTCGTGTCGCAGCCGTCCTTCGTGCGCCCCTGCCGCTGTGCGAGCCAGACGGAGCTTTCACCGGTGGTGATGCTGTTGCGGATGTAGCGCGAAAGCCTCTGGGAAGATAGATACAGCTCCCTTGCGGAGACCCCTCTGATGACCTTTATCATCCTGTTGGAACGTATCAGATATTCGATGAACTTGCTCTGTATCAGATTGTCGCCCACGCATATCTCCGTCGGCTGAAGATTGTTCTGATGCAGCACCCATTGCAGGATGGCCGGATCGAGGATGATGTCCCTGTGGTTCGACAGCATAAGGAACTTCCTGCCGTCCTCGATGTTCGTGATGCCGTCGTATGAGAAATTCCGCGCCGTCGTGTCGAGTATGCGCTTGACGATCTTCGACATTATGACATCCTGAAAATCATTCACCGACTTCATCTGAAGCAGCTGCTCCTTGAGATAGTCCGCGTCCTGCTCCGGATAGAAATACTTTGAGATTTTCGGGAGCACGGGGTTTTCGGCGATATGCCTGAACGCGTCCACCGCCTCCGCGTCGGTCTTGTACGAACCGATGGCGTCGATATCGTTGTAGTCTTCCATTTTCAATTCAATTAGAATGAGCCCGCGAATATACGAAAATATAGTCAAACTCCCGCTCTGTGGAGGATGGAACTGTCCCCGTAGCTCAGGAATCTGAATCCGTGCCCGAGCGCGTAGTCATATATGGTCTTCCAGTCGCCGCCGACAAATGCCGAAATCAGCAGAAGCAGAGTGCTCTGAGGCTGATGGAAATTGGTTATCAATGTCTTGACGACGCGGAACCTGAATCCCGGGACTATGATTATGCGCGTGCCGGCGACAAGAGACGAGAGAGAGTTTCTTTCGAGATATGAGATTATCGAGTCAATGGATTCCTTGAAGGAATATGTATATTCCCGTTCATAGGGCTCCCACTGCGACACGTCGGACGGCGCCCCGCCTTCGATGCAGTGCACACCTATATAATACAGGGACTCGAGCGTCCGCACGGAGGTCGTTCCCACTGCGGTCACATTGTCGCCCTTGTCCCTCAGGCGGCGCAGCAGGTCGATGCTCACCGAGAAAGGCTCGCGGTGCATACGGTGTTTCGATACGAGACTGTCCTTCACCGGAAGGAATGTCCCCGCGCCCACGTGAAGGCAGACATTCTCCATTTCTATTCCCCTTTTCCGGATCCCGTCCAGCACGCGCTCCGTGAAATGCAGCCCCGCTGTCGGTGCGGCGACCGAACCGCGATACTTCGCGTAAAGCGTCTGATAACGCTCAAGGTCGATGGCCTCGGTGTCCCTGTTCAGATAGGGCGGGATGGGGATGTTGCCGCAGATTTCAAGTATCCGGGAGAACGGCAGACCGTTCTTCCAGCGGAATTCGACCTCCGCCGTCTGACCGTCCCTGCTCACGAGGTCGGCCGTCAGGGCGATCGCCGCGATTTCAGCCGAGTTTTCCGGATTGATGACGCGCAGAGTGTCCGACTTCCATTTCTTGGCGTTGCCGACTATGCATTTCCATCGGCAGCTTTCAGTCGCCGCGAATATCAGATTGTATTCGACCGGATACACCGGCTCAAGGCAGAAAATCTCGATCACCGCACCCGTCTCCCTCTGGAAATGCATTCGTGCGGGAACGACTTTCGTGTCATTGAACACCATAGGCGAGCCCGCCGGAAGCAGCTCCGGAAGCTCTCTGAAGATATGCTCCCTTACCGCACCGTTTTCATATTCAAGCAGTTTGGATGCATCTCGCTCCTCCAGCGGGTATTTCGCGATGCGCTCGTCCGGGAGGTCGTAGCTGTAATCCTCTATCCGTATTTCTGGAATCATAATGGTTTTATATATCTAATTCAAGTTTCTCAAATATTCTAACCTATTTAATATTAGTAACTTATCTCTCTTTTCGGCCATTTATAGCCCACGCACTTTTTTTCATCTCAACCCCCTGCACCCCCTGTCAGGGGGATTTTTACGGCCTCACGGCCGACGGGCAGAAGCCCTTGCCAAGTTTCGCACTTGCGAAACTTTATATCTATACCTATTAATGGCCGAGACGCCGCTTCGGCCGCAGCAGACCGAGAGCGTCATCACGGCGGGCGGCAAATTTAGCCATAATTTTTTGAAGATACATCCTGTCCGTCCCGCCCGGCCGATTGCCAAGAGTAAACACAGGGCAAATGCTTTTGTTTACAAATTTTAATAACATTTGGCAACCACCCATTTATATTTGTAAATCATTCACAAAAGATTTCCACAAAATTCAACATATTTCGCACAATTTACAAATTTTACAAAAGCCGCATTGCGCCCATTTTTTATAATTGGTCATAGTATTAAAAACCACGCATTTATATATTATGATATAAACAATTGCTGTCAGTTAATTTGTGACTTCGGGGCAAATTTCCGGACATCCGCGCAAAATAATGTGAAAACCATTTATTATTGTTTTAAAACTCATATATTTGCCATATACTGCTTAATGCAATGATTGACTTGTTTTCAACAATTTCTCCCCTGTTTATTCACAATTGTATAAACATCGCGGCTTGCGATTTACATTTATTCTATTTACCTTTGTGAAACATTAAATTACAACAATGAACACTCGCCTGTCGCGGTTTCTCGCCGCAGAAAACATCACCCAGTCGCAGTTCGCGGACAGCATCGGCGTCGCACGAGCCAGCATCTCCCACATAATCTCCGGAAGGAACAAGCCGAGCTACGAGTTCATCGCGGCGATGATGAAGCGCTATCCGCAGATTAATCCGGAATGGCTCATTCTCGGGACGGGGAAAATGTACAAGGACTCCGCGAACTCAGCGCAGACT
>CAVIXF010000143.1:0-5892 GCA_963646585.1 Candidatus Gastranaerophilales bacterium HUM_1
GGGGAAGATGGTCATCGACATACGGCGGTGAGCGCACGGGCGGGCTGTGTGCGCGGAGCGGCATCGGGGCCGCCGTCCGCTCCGAGCGGGGGCTGTGGGACGGGACTGCAAAAAAGTGCGGCAAAACAGCAAAAAACTTTGGCGGATTAAGCAAAAAAGCCTACCTTTGCAGTCCGTTTTGTGGAAAATATAAAAATTAGATACAATGAAAAGAACATTCCAGCCATCTGTACGCAAGCGCCGCAACAAGCACGGCTTCCGCGAGCGTATGTCCACACCGAACGGACGCAGGGTGCTTGCATCCCGCCGCCGTCACGGACGTAAGAAATTGACAGTATCATCTGAGGACAGGTTCTGATCGCCTCCCTCATCCGATGCGGGTTATGAAGGATGTCCTGGCGCTGTCCGGGCATCCTTCTTTTGTTTTTGATTTGTCTTTTCGGGCCATATCCCTTTTCTCATCGGTCGTGTACGCCCGGTACACTCCCTCTTCAAAAAGAAATCTGTCCTCAAAAATACAAATCAAAACATTCAAGCGTTTTTGTTGACTCTATCCCTTTTCTCATCGGTCGTGTACGCCTTGCTACACTCCCTCTTCAAAATGATTGAAACTTATGGTTGATGATGCTAAAGTTAATGAACTGTTCGGGAAGTACGCCGAAGACGGACGCGCCTTGATCGCGAGGGCGTGGGAGCTTGCGGAGAGCAGTCTCGAGGGGCAGCTTCGCGGGAACGGGCATCCGTTCATCGAGCATCCCGTCAATGTCGCGAGAATCGTCTGCGACGAAATCGGACTTCCGGCGGAGTGCGTGGCGGCCGTGTTCCTCCACGAGGCGCACCGGTTCACTCCGGAGGCGGAGCCGTTCAAAGGCTTCCCGGCCGACGTGCTTGAGATGGTCGCCGGGCTTGACAAGATCGCGTCCATAAAACCGAAGGACACCAAGCTCGAAGCGGAGAACTACAAGAGACTCATAGTCTCATATTCCCGGGACCCCCGCGTCACCGTCATAAAACTCGCCGACCGTCTGGAGATAATGAGGTCTCTGGACATATTCCCGAAGTCTTCAAGAGAGCGGAAGACTCTCGAAACCCTGCTCCTCTACATCCCGCTCGCGCATCAGCTCGGACTCTACAATATGAAGAGCGAGATGGAGGACATCTATTTCCGCTACGCCGATCCGGAGCAGTACCGCGCCATCACAAACAAGCTCAGGGCTACGGAGAAGGACCGTCAGCGGCTTACGAGCCAGTTCATCGAGCCGCTCAAGCAGAAGCTTTCCGACAACGGCATCAAGTACAAGCTCAAGATACGCACGAAGACCGCCTGGTCCATCTACAACAAGATGCGCAAGCAGGGCGTGCCTTTCGAGGGCGTGTATGACGTGTTCGCCATCCGCTTCATCATCGACTGCGAGCCGGACAGGAAACGCGAACGCGACCTCTGCTGGCAGGTGTTCGGCTACGTGACGGAGGAGTACGAACAGGATCAGAACCGCCTGAGGGACTGGCTCTCCAAGCCAAAGCCGAACGGCTACGAGTCCCTGCACATCACGGTCAAGAACCGCGACGGGGCCTACATCGAAGTGCAGATAAGGACGAAGAGGATGGACGAGACGGCCGAAAGCGGACTCGCATCACACTGGTCCTACAAGGGCATAAGCCACGAGGCGACTCTCGACAACTGGCTGAAGTCCGTCCGCAGCATCCTCGAACACCGTTCCGACACATCTGAATTCTACGGGGATGACCTTCCGACTCCTCCGAGCGGGGAGATTTTCGTGTTCACCCCCACCGGGGAGCTGCGCAAGCTGCCAGCCGGGGCGACGGTGCTGGACTTCGCCTTCGACATCCACAGCAATCTCGGCGTGAAATGCACCGGCGGAAAGGTGAACGGGAAGGCCGTGCCGATCCGGGAGCGGCTGAACACAGGAGACGTGGTCGAAATCATCAGCGGGAAGAACCAGAGGCCGACCTCGGACTGGCTGAATTTCGTCGTCAGCTCCAAGGCGAGGGCGAAGATCAAGCAGAAACTGGCGGAAACCGAGTTCGAGCAGGCCTCCGAAGGCAAGGAGATGCTTTCGAGGCGGCTGAAGAACTGGAAGATAGAACTCGGCGACGAGATGCTCGCCGCGCTGATGAAGAAGTATCAGCACAAGACTCTCAACTCGTTCTACGCCGCAGTCGGAAAGGGGGAGATCGACGTCTTCGACATCCGCGACTTCATCCAGGCCGGTGGCGAGGCCCCGAAGATTCCGGAGGGCAGGCCGCAGAAAGCCTCCGTGGAGCAGCAGTCTTCGGGCAAGGGCGGTGACGACATACTCGTGATTGACGCGAAGAACGTGCGGGGACTGGACTACAGGATGTCGAAGTGCTGCAACCCGGTTTTCGGGGACGACGTCTTCGGCTTCGTGAGCCGTCTGGACGGTATCAAGATTCACCGGATGTCCTGTCCGAACGCGGCGCGGCTGATAAGCCAGTATCCTTACAGGATTCAGAAGGTCCGCTGGAGCGACACCCCGTCCTCGTCGAACTTCCAGGTCACTCTCCGCGTGAGCGCCGCGCACGACCCGTCTGTGGTGAACGAGATTATGGACGTGGTCAACTCTTTCCGCGCCTCAATGCGCTCGTTCAGCGTCAATGACAACGCCCGCTCCGGCACCTACGAAATCCTTCTGAAGGTCGCCGTCCCGAGCAACCTCGAACTCGACAAGGTCATATCCCAGATACGCGCCCTGCGCAACGTGCTCAAGGTCAGCAGGAGTTAGGGACAGGGACATTTTGGCCGATGCGGTCTGAATCAGGTTGCGGGGACGGACTTGGTATGCCGCCCGAATTTTCCTAACTTTGCGGGGCAATGACTACATTTTAGAGAGATTTCAGAAATGCCGAAGATATCAGTAATCATTCCCGTCTACAAGGTTGAAAAATATGTCGGACGCTGCCTCGACTCAGTCCTCGGGCAGACTTTCGCCGACTGGGAGGCGGTATGCGTCAATGACGGAAGCCCCGACCGCAGCCGCGAGATACTCGCAGAATATGCCCTCAAGGACAGCCGGATAAGGATTGTCGACAAGCCCAACGGCGGACTGAGCGACGCGAGAAACGCCGGTATGGCGCAGGCGGCGGGGGAGTATGTCGTCTTTCTTGATTCGGACGACTTCATCCATCCGCAGACATTCGAGATTTCGTATGCCCTTGCGCAGAAGACGGGTACGGACATAGTCTCGTGGTACAAGGATCCGAATTACAGGAACATAACGGTGTTCCGGCACAAACTCGGGCTGGATACGATAGATTTCCGGCCTCTGGGTTTCCGGAGGAGGTTCAGCGCGGACAAGGTGAAATACTGCGTGACAGATGACATCTGTGCGCATTCCACGGAGCTTTCCCATCCGAAGGGCGTGAAGTGGCCGCTCAAGCATTTCTATGTATGGAGGCATCTCATCCGCCGGAGCGTCATCAGCGACATCCCTTTCGTGAAGGGAATCACTTTCGAGGATTTCCCGTGGTGGAGCGAGGTGATGCTGAAGAACCCTTCCGTGACCATAACCTATCTCCCTCTATATTACTATTATCCGAATTTCGGGTCTATCGATATGAGCTCGTCGCAGATGAAGAAGATTACGAGCTGGTGCATCGGACTCGACATTTCATATTCCGCTTATCTGGAGAGAGGCGGCGAGCGTCAGACTCGGCTGTGGTCGCGGAACTGCAAATGGCCCGTCATCAACAGGCAGATAGCGAAACATCTCGGCGGCTTCGACCCGGCGGCTCCGGAATGCGCGGAGACCCTGGCGCGGCTCGCCCGTCTGTGGGACGGCGGAGCTTTCGCGGACGCGGAATCGGCGTCAGACCGGAAAAGCGCAGAGTCCATACGAAAATTCATCGGTCGGGACTCCGGCCGATGAATTCAGATGCATATTTCAGTCGATGATTGGCGTATTCAATTGCTGATTGGCGTATTCAATTGGTATGTCATTGGTATGTCATTGGTATGTCCCAATCACAGACTGTTCTCAAATCTCCTGCACAAATCTGCATAAACTATTGGCGCGTGCTGAATTGCGCGTCAATCGCGGCGGTCATTTCGCCGCGATGAGGTTTCTGTAGTCCTCGAAGGAGCGGTTAATCACGTCGCGGGCGACCTCCGCACCGTAGATGCTGATGAACTGCATCCTGCGGCCGTTTTCGCCGGGGATGTCCTTGTAGGTCGTGAAATAGTGGATGAGCCGGCGGACGATCTCTATCGGAAGTTCGTTCAGGTCGTTGTACTCCCCGTAGACCGCGTCGTTCTTGAGCACGGCGATTATCTTGTCGTCAGCCTGGTTGTTGTCCAGGAGCCTGAGTCCTCCTATCGGCCTCGCCCAGACGAGCACGTCGCCGTGGGTCACGTCCTTTTCCGTGAGGACGCAGATGTCGAGCGGGTCGCCGTCACCCTCGATGTCGTAGCGGGCGAGAGCCTTGTTGGTCAGCTCCGCCATCTTCTCCTTGCAGTATGACCTCGGGATGAACCCGTAGAGGGACGGGACTATGTTGGAGAACTTCTGCGGACGGTCTATCGAGAGGTAGCCCGTCTCCTTGTCGACTTCGTATTTGACGGTGTCCGTCGGAACGATTTCAATGAAAGCGCGCAGCTCCTCCGCGGTTCCGGGGTCGATTCCGTGCCAGGGATGAGCCTTGCATCTGTTGCTGTAGTTCATAAGGTCGGTCAGTTTCAGGTGTGGTTTTCTGAAACGGATGACAAATATATACATTTATGTCTATATCTCAAACCGTCGAGCTCTATTTCAGTTTTCTGTTCGCGTAGTTGGCGATGCAGTCCGGAAGCTTGATCTCGTAGTCCGGGTCGTCGATGAGCGTGGAGGTGAGCAGCAGGTCCGCCGTCGTGCGGTTCGTCGCGAAGGCGATGTTGTACAGCGAGGCCAGTCGCGTCAGTGCGGAGACGTCGTTCTGATGCCCCTGCACGATGAGGTTGTCGCAGAAGAAGATTAGCATATCGATTTTCCTCTCGGCAATCATCGCCCCGATCTGCTGGTCGCCTCCGAGCGGCCCGGAAAGCAGTCTCGTGACCTTGTGCCTGAACGGGAATGTCTCGACACCGTCAACCTCCACGGAGAGCTCCTCGATGAGCCGCCCCGTCGTACCCGTGGCGAACAGCCTGTGCTTTGAAAGCATCGCCGCGTTGAACTTCACCCAGGAAAGCAGCTCCTCCTTACGCCCGTCGTGGGCCACGAGCGCGATACTCAGATTTTTCATAATATGGTTTTGAAATGGTTGCTTTTGTTTCAGAACAGGTTCTTGAGGCGGTCGAAGAAGGACTTCTCGTCACGCGACGGATTCGGAGTCACGTCCCCCGAGCGGCCGAGCTCCTCGACGAGCTCCCTGCTTTCGCGGCTGAGCTTCTTCGGAATCCATACTCCGATCTTCACGTAAAGATTGCCCGTGCCGTAGCTGTTCACTGACGGAAGACCCTTTCCGCGGACGGTCAGCACAGTCCCCGACTGCGTGCCCGGCTCGACTTTCAGCCTCTGTACGGTGCCGTTCAGGCAGGGGATCTCAATTTCGCAGCCGAGCATCGCGTCGGTCACGGAGATGATCTTCGTGTAGTAGAGGTCGCTGTCCTTGCGGACGAAATCCTTGTGCGCGTCCACATCGATGACCACGAGCAGGTCGCCGTTGATTCCGTTGTTCCTCGCGGAGTTGCCCGCTCCGGTCACCCTGAGCTGCATCCCGTCCTCGACTCCGGCCGGAATCTTGACCCTCACGGTCTCCCGTTTCCTTATCAGACCGCTTCCGCCGCAGTCCGGGCAGGGGTTCGTGACAATCTTGCCCTCACCCTTGCACTGCGGGCACACCGAGTAGGTCACGGTCTGCCCCAGAAACGACTGCACG
>CAVIXF010000144.1:0-5891 GCA_963646585.1 Candidatus Gastranaerophilales bacterium HUM_1
ACGCAGTATTTCGTGAGTATGCTGAGCAGGGTGTGCCGGGAGAAGAAGGTGCGCGTGAAGTCGAGAAGGTCGGTGATGACCCTGTTGGCCCCGTCGGCCCAGAACGAGGAGAACTCGAAGGAGTTGCTCGTCCTCTTCGAGCGGTTCCTGCCGCCCGCATCCTGCTCCCGGACGTGGTTCGCACGGGTGGTGTTCGAGTAGTATTTGGTGTTGGTGCCGTTGCTGATGACGAAGATCTGTACATATTCATACAGTCCGCAGCCGGCCCAGAAGCTGTCCCGCCGGTAGCGGTTTATCTGGTTGAACGCCTCCTTGAGCTGCACTCCGCGCCTCTTCAGCTCGATGTGGACGAGCGGGAGGCCGTTCACGAGGACGGTGACGTCATAGCGGGCGTCGTAGTTCCCGCCCTCCTCGACGTACTGGTTTATGACCTGGAGGAAGTTGTTATGGATGTCGTCCTTGTCTATGAGCTTGACGTTCAGGCTTTCGCCCGTGTCCCTCCTGAGAACCTGGATGTGGTCCTCCTGTATCCTGGCGGTCTTGGCGGCGACGTCGTCGTTCCTGTTGGCGATGCTCTCAGTGAAGAGCCGCTCCCACTCGCCGTCGGTGAACCGGCAGGAGTTGAGCTTCTCGATCTGCGTCCGGAGGTTCGAGACGAGGTCGGCCCCGCTGTGTATGGGGAGGTACTCGTAGCCCTGCTCCACGAGGAGGCGGATGAACTCCTTCTCCAGCTCCGCCTCGCTCTGGTAGGCCTCGGCGGGGCTTTTCGCGTGGTCATATTCGGAGACCACGGTGTATTCCTGACTTTCCGCGATTATGTTGTACTGTGACATTATGGCATATACTTGGTTTCTCCCGACCGTTCCCTGTCCTTACATATATCCTTATATTCCCGGGGCTTGCTTATGCCCCCAATCCTAATATACGTATCCGCAGGGTGAGGAAGTGTTGAGGCTGGAATATTCTTTTCTGATGTTCTGCACCTTACGGACCAGCCCGTCGACGTCGCTCTCTTTCAACGCCTCCTGCAAAGCGACGATCATATGGGAGAATTCCTCGGCCCTGTGGTCGCAGCCGCCCTTCTGGTAGTACCCGACGGCTTCCCCGCATTCGCTGACGGCGTTCGACACATATTCCTGACAGTCCCAGAAGTCCTCTTCGGGAGTCACCTTGGCCAGCTCAAAGAAAGCTTTCCTGCCGCAGTAGATTCCGTCGAAGACGGCGATGACGTCCTCCCCGGGCACGTTGGGGTTGCAGAAATATGTCTTGGTCTGCTGCCGGCCGCCGTTTATGGAAAAGGTGTGCGTCACGGAGCCGTTCCTGCACACATAAGTGCCGACCTCCTTGGTGGAGCCGATGCTGCGGTCGTAAGACTTGAACCCGAGCTGCTGTGCGGACGCGCAGACTGATACGAGCGTCAGGGCGCAGATGAGAAGCGTTTTTTTCATAAGATGCTGCTTTGAAATGATTTCCGGAATTCTAATGATTGATTTCGTGTTCTTTGATGAATGGTTTCGTGATTTTAACGATTGTTTATGTGGCTGTCAGTCATTGCTGTATATGGCTTTCAATCTTTCTATGTAGCTGTCAGTCTTGCTTTTATGGGGCTGTCAGTCTTTCTTGTTTGACTGTCCGTTTCCTTTCTCAATTGCCCTTTCTTCTGAATGTCAGCAGTTTGTCCCGGTAATGCTCGTACTGCCGGCGTCTCTTCTCCATCTCCGCCGGGAGGCCGGAGCTGAGGTCGTTTGTGAGCGCGTCGAAGCGGTCGAGGATGTCCGCGACCCGCCGCTGCTCCGCCAGCGGCGGGACTGGAATCTTGACTTGCGAGATTGCACCGGTATTAAATTGAGGTTGCGCCCCTCCCCCTACAAGCCTGTGAGCCTGTTCCCAATACATTGAACTTCTTGTAAAATGCCAATAGTATCTGGAATCAACTAATTGATTCAGAACAATTTTTATCAAGAACGAGGCATATACCGCCGGATAGTCCTCGTCGTAATAAAGCGTTTTTCCGAATGTAGCTCCCGTTCTTGCCATTATCAAGTCTCCCTTTTTCAGGAGGTAAGGTGTCGCGTCTTCCGCCAAAGAGATATATTTCCCATTCTCCGAATTGAGCTGCCCCCTGTCTGTTATGTCCGTTATTCTGATATACCTCACATCCCCCGAATCCTCTGCCTTTGTCGTATAACCATAAGAAAATGAGGCGACTTCACTCATCTTCATCCATTTGACTTCTGGTGCCCCCCCCGGCAACTTATTGAAGGCCAAAAGGTTATCAAGATAATAACCGTATTGTTGCTTTCTTTTTTGCAGTTCTGCTTGCAGTTCTGCTTGCAGTTCTGTAAAAGTATCCAGTATCCTCACAATCTCCTCCTGCACCGGCAGCGGCGGCACTGGAATTTCGATTCCCTGTAAGGACGGAACACTTGTATGGACAACCTTGCTTTTGACCTTTCCCTTCCCTTTCTGTTTGACGGCATCGGTTGTCAAAAGGGCATAAGCCATATATTTAGGGTTCTGGTTGTGCTTCATTACCACAATATCGCCGCCCACAAGTATTCTCTCTTCGCCAAGATAAGCCACGCTGTTGCCGACAAAAGGGACATCTTCACTTGTTATTGCGAACAATATATCCCCATAATCTGCATATTTCCTGGTAGGTTGTTTCTGCTCATCTGTATGAGAAACGCATTTGTCAAACCAGATATGATATGTAGTGTGGATTTCTCCATATCGAATACAGGGTATTCCTTTTTCACTTACTTCATCCCTTTTGATTCCAGCCCCACGATACCATTGTGTAGCCACGTCCCCCAAAGTCCGATACTCAACCCCGTCAGGACAATATTGCCGAATCAGTTCGTCTAATCTGCTCATATTTTTTCACGAAGTCTTGCTATTCTCCAAATAATCCTTACCTTTGCGTCTGAAATGTTTATCAAGATGATTGATGCGCTCATCAAGCTTGATTTTTAGGGGCATTTGCTTTCGGGCAGATGCCTTTTTTATTTAATCTCCTCGATAATCCTGTCAATCTCCGCCCGCAGGGCGTTCTCCCTCGCCACTATCTCCGCAAGTTCGGCGTTCAGCTTCGCTATGTCCACCTTCTCGCGGGTATCCTCCTGTTCTATATATGTTGTAACAGAGAGGTTATAGTCCGCCCCGGCTATGTCCCCGTGTGTAACAAGTCTGCTGACATATTGAACGTCAGTCCTTTGCACAAAAAGGTCTACTATGCGCCGGATGTTCCCGTCCGTGAGCTTGTTGCTGTTCGTCACCTTGACGCATTCCTTCGTCGCGTCGATGAAGAGGGTGCAGTTGTCCTTCTTCGCCTTTTTCAGCACCATTATGCAGGTGGCGATGCTTGTGCCGAAGAAGAGGTTGTCCGGCAGCTGGATGACGCAGTCAACGAAGTTGTTGTCAATGAGATACTGCCTGATCTTCTTCTCCGCCCCGCCCCTGTACATCACGCCCGGGAAGCAGACTATCGCGGCCGTCCCGTTGGCGGCGAGCCAGGAGAGGGAGTGCATAATGAAGGCGAGGTCGGCCTTCGACTTCGGCGCGAGGACTCCGGCGGGGGCGAACCGCGGGTCGTTTATGAGAGTGATGTCGTCATCCCCCTTCCACTTGGTCGAGTAGGGCGGGTTGGACACTATCACCTCGAAAGGCTCGTCGTCCCAGTGCTGCGGGAAGAGAAGCGTGTCCTCGCAGGCTATGTCGAACTTGTCGTAGTCGATGTCGTGCAGGAACATATTGATTCTGCACAGGTTGTAGGTGGTGAGATTGATCTCCTGTCCGAAGAAGCCCTGGCGGACGTTCTCCTTGCCGAGTATCTTCGCGGCTTTCAGAAGCAGCGAGCCGGACCCGCAGGCGGGGTCATATACCTTGTTTACCGCCGTCTTCCCCACTGTGGCAAGCCGGGTCAGAAGTTCGCTCACCTCCTGGGGCGTGTAGTATTCGCCGCCGCTCTTGCCGGCGTTGGAGGCGTACATCCCCATCAGATACTCGTATGCGTCCCCGAAGGCGTCGATGGTGTTGTTCCGATAGTCCCCGAGCTTCATCGACTGTATGCCCCTCAGGAGCTTGACCAGCTTCTCGTTCCTCTTGACGACGGTCGCTCCGAGCTTGTTGCTGTTCACGTCGAGGTCGGCGAACAGCCCCCGGAAGTCGTCCTCGCTCGCGGTCCCCTTGGCGGAGTTCTCGATGGATGTGAATATCCCCTCAAGCGTCATATTCAGGTTCGGGTCGGAGCCGCAGTTCCGGCACACGTTCTCGAAGAGCTGCGAAGGCAGGATGAAGAACCCCTTCACCTTCACGAGGTCCTCCCGCGCCGTCTCCGCGTTCGCGTCCGACATCTTCGCGTAGTCGAAGTCCGCCATATCGGCCTCGCGCTCGCTGGCGTTGATGTAGGCGGTAAAGTTCTCGCTGATGTAGCGGTAGAAGAGCATCCCGAGGATGTAGGACTTGAAGTCCCATCCGTCCACGGACCCGCGCATCTCGTCCGCTATGGCCCATATCGTGCGGTGAAGCTCCGCCCGCTCCGTCTCCTTCCTGTTGTCTGTCATAATTCCGAGTTTTCTTGAGAACAAAGTTAAGATTTATTACCCGAAACGGCAAAATGCGCCGATGGCAACCAGTCCCATTTTGGCGGAAATTCCGCAACGGGATTTCCGCAACGGCGAGAATGCAATATATTTCAGAAAACAGCAAATCCCGGATTGTTTTTACTCGGGGTTTTATTCTGGCTGTCTGAACCTGTCGCCCCGGCGGCTGTCATTCGGCGAAGTCGCCGACAGCGGCGGAGGTGAAAGAGATGAGCGCGGCGGGAGAAATCTGAATCTGGAGGCCTCTGACCCCGGCGCTTATGAATATGGTGTCAAAATTCCCTGCGGTTTCATTGATGAACGTCGGGAATTTCTTTTTCATCCCTATCGGAGAGCAGCCTCCCCGGATGTAGCCCGTGACGGGGAGAAGGTCTTTCATCGGAATCATCTCGACCTTCTTGTTCCCGGAGGCCTTCGCCAGAGCCTTGAGGTTCACCTCCTTGTCGCCGGGGACGACGCACACGAGAAATCCGGTCCTGTCCCCGTGCAGCACGAGGGTCTTGAAAACCCGCTCGACAGGCTCGCCGAGGCTTTCCGCCACGTGCCCCGCCGCAAGATTGTTCTCGTCGACTTCGTATGGAATCAGCGAGTAGGCGACCCCCGCCTTGTCCAGCAGCCTCGCCGCGTTTGTCTTTTCCGTGATTTTCTTTGCCATAAGCCCGAATCCCCTGCAATTCACGCACCATAGAAAGCGTAAGATTTGATTTCACTCCGTGGTTTCTTGTTTTGAGAATATTTGTCCTATCTTTGCCGAAAACAACCTGATATGAAAAAGATTCTGATGACGCTCGCAGCCGTCCTTTGCTGCGCAATGGCGACGAATGTGTTCACGTCGTGCAATTCCGAGGTGACAGGGGACTTCACATACTGTGTCGTCACGTCCGATGACACTGCGGCGTACACCACCTATTGGTCGAGCGGCGCGGAGAAGACCGTACTCGAAGAGGTGGAAAAGGTGGCTACGAAACTCCCCGTCGGCACCAATGCCTATCTGATCAACGGCCGAGAGTCCGAATGCGACAAAAAGATCAAGGCCGCCGTCGATGCCGGTATGGACAAGGTGGAGGCGAAGGCCGGCTACGGCTCCGTCTTCGACCTCAGCGGTGTGACCGTGGTCATAGAGAGCGTCAAAAGCAGCACAGAGGTCATCTATTCCCGGAAATTCAAATAATCGGAGGAAAACCGAGGAATCACGGCTGCGTCAATCAGGGGTTCAGAAGCTATATCATATCCGTAACCCCTAAAAAATTTGACTTACGGACAAGCATTATTGATTTTGCTTGTCCG
>CAVIXF010000145.1:0-5878 GCA_963646585.1 Candidatus Gastranaerophilales bacterium HUM_1
CCCCCTATGCGATTCAGGACTACTACGACGTCAATCCCTACCTCGCCGACTCTCCGGCTGACAGAATCCGGGAGTTCGAGGCTCTGGTTGAGCGGATCCACGCCGCAGGGCTCAAGGTTCTCATCGACTTCGTCCCGAACCACGTCGCGAGGGACTACGGCGTCGGCATAGACCCGGACATAGAGGGACGGCCTTCTGACAGAATGTCACTCGGGGCGACGGACGACAAATCCGCGCACTGGAAGGCGGAGAACGACTTCTTCTACTACCCGGGACAGCGTCTGACGCTGCCGAACGAGGAGCAGTGGCGCAGGGAGGGGAGGCCGCTCTACGAGGAATGCCCCGCACGCGCCTGCGGAAACGCCTACACTCCGTCTCCCGGCGTGAACGACTGGTACGAGACCGTGAAGATCAACTACTGCGACTTCCACACGGCGACCTGGGACAAGATGCTGCACATCCTGCGATACTGGGCGGCGAAGGGGGTGGACGGCTTCCGCTGCGATATGGTGGAGCTTGTTCCGCCGGAGTTCTTCAAATGGGCGATTGCGGAGCTGAAGAAGGAACGTCCGGGCCTCCTCTTCGTGGCCGAGGCCTACCAGAAGTCATTGTACAGCAAATACATCCGTGAGGTCGGCTTCGACATCCTCTACGACAAGTCAGGGCTTTATGACGCGCTCGCCGACATCGTCCGGCGCGACGGCGGAGACTCCGGCTATGTGGAGGCCTGGCAGTCCGCCACGCGCATCACCACCTCCTGGCAGAATCTCGGCGACCTTCAGCAGTATATGCTGAACTTCCTCGAAAACCACGACGAGCAGAGGTTCGCCTCGGACTTCTTCGGGAAGAGAGCCGAGAACTGCTTCCCGGCCCTCGCGGTGAGCCTGATGATGAACATAAGCCCGTTTATGACCTATTTCGGAGAGGAAGTCGGGGAGAGGGGGATGGACGACGAGGGCTTCAGCGGGGTGGACGGACGCACGACCATCTTCGACTGGTGGTCCACGCGGCAGCTGCGCGGGCTCCGCATACTGAGCGAGGACGGCAACTACCTCAAAGTCTCCGAACTCTTCCTTGAGGAGCCGGACGGCACCCGCCTGAGGCAGAGAGTCCGCTCCGCAGTGAAGCTCAAGGCGATGACGCGGCTCACCGGACTGACGGAGGAGGAACTGCGCTTCTTCGTGAAGTTTACCTCGCTGCTCCGCTTCGCCGCGAACGACGACGCGATTTCCAAGGGTATGACCTACGACCTCTGCTACTGCAATTTCAATTCGCAGGGCTTCGACAAGGACAGGCACTTCGCCTTCCTGCGCGATTACGCGGACGACACGTTCCTGATTGTCGCGAATTTCTCCGCCGCGCCTGCGGAGATGGAGCTGAAGATTCCGGAGCACGCCTTCGAATGGCTCGAACTCGCGCAGACGGAGAGCTGCAACGCGCAGAATCCCGTCAAGGTCAGCGTCCCTGCGGAGGATGTCACGATTGTGAGACTGTCGCGGCAGTAATCTGTCCGACGCAGTTCTGCGAAAGCGGAATGACGCTGTCCCCGTCGTCGTCGATTATGATGAACGCGGCTCTGGCGTCGTTCTGCATCATACGGATTCTCCGGGTGTTGACTATATACGACCGCTGGCATCTGACAAGGGGGGTCCCCCTGAGGCTGGCTTCGGCGGCGGAGAGCGTCATCCTCACCAGACGGGTCTTCACCCCCTCGCCGCTTTCGTAATGTATGCCGATATAGTTCCCCTCCGACTTGATGTAGAGGACTGATCCGCTGTCCACCGAGAAACCGCCGCTGCCGGAGTCGTCCGTGAAATCGACCGTCCTGTCAGACAAGCGGACGCCGCTTCCGCCGGCCGTCGTGCTCGCGAGGGTCATCAGGCCGGTCTCCTCTTTCCGCTGGATATGTTTCGCGACAAGCGCGGCCGCGACATCGAAGACGAGGAACATCGCCGCCGAGACTGCGGCCGTCTCCGCCATAAGGGATGCGGCGTCTTCCGGACGGCACAGCAGGAACACTGAACACAGCGCAAGCGACGCGGCGCATTCGGCCATACGCCAGAGAATCAGCCCCTTCACCTTCATCGCCCGTCTGGAGCACAGGCCGGCGAACAGGTTTCTCGAAACATAAAGCAGGAGAGCCTCCGAAAGGAGGAACGCGGCGACCAGCCCGGCCGCTTTCAGAAGCTGAACGCCGGACAGGAGAGTCCGTGAGACCGGATGCCGGACAATGAGGAAGACAGCCGTCCCGACAAGGGCGCAGAGCACGGGGATGCAGGGAAAACTTCCGCTGCGCATCCTGCGCGGGAGCTTTCTGTTCATCCATCCGATATGTTCTGCCATAGAAGCCAATACTCCGAGTGAAATCTGCGGCCGGAAGCGGCGCGCAAATGTCACATAACACCGACAAATTTAGAAAAAATCGATGAAATTTCGGATATTCGCCTGCTCAAAGCGTCATCTCCTCCACCTTGCGGTAGAACATATAGACTTTCATATCGTCCCTGTCAAATGTCGTCAAGACTTCCATCTGGCGGGTGTAGCCGGAGGAATGTTCTCTGATAATGTCGGTGATTTCTTCGTAAGACTTGCCGGTCTTCGTGTCTTCCGTCGTCCTGATGACTGTCCGGCTGTCCGTCGTCACTGTCCCGCCGACGAACTGGCTTACCTGTCTGTTGCTCTTCACCTGAGCCAGCCGGTTCATCACGTTCTCTGAAGAACTTTTCCTGACCAGCACCACCGACAGAAGGTAAGTGTCTTCATTGTCAGACACGATCTTTACGCCCTCAAACGGCTGGTTGTTGTACATCCTGACAATGAAGTTACTGAATGCCACCTTGTCGCCGTCAAAGTCCTGGGCGTGCAGTCCTGACGCGATGCACAGACACAAGCATAATGTCGCCACCTGTCTTTCCATTCCCGTCAAATTAAGCCCATTTCCGATAATATCGCAAGAGATGGAGACTGTACGCCAGGGACGAACGCCTTTAATGTACTTGTCGTAATCTTGTCCAGATGCAGATACGCCTCATAGAGTTTATCGACATTTATGGAAAACATATTGTTTCTTCCATTACATCTGACTCCTCGGATACGGTTCCCGTCACAGCTGATTGATTTGTATGGAACCCCTTCGGAAGTACTCGTCGCTCCCGTGATGGCGGATAATCTTTCAAGAAATTCCGGCTTGCTAATTTTGTTCATATTCCATCCTTTTTATTTCCATTGTGGAGATTTTCCCTATTGCATCTCTTGGTATGCCCAAGAGGACTTTGATGCGGTTCGGCCGGTCGTCAAAGTCAATGAGGAAAGCGTAATCTTCTGTTGTGTCGCGCACCCTGGCGGGGGATTGCGGAAATTTCAAACAGCATTCAGTATCCAAACACAACAATCCCTTGATAAACATCAGCTTGCCGCTGTCCGCCCAAAATCTTACATAGGACCTATCGTATCTGTCATCATAGGTAAAAATGTATGGAACACATTTTTCATAAATGCAACTTCCCGTTTGCGGATCCAACAGCCGTGACAGTTGAGGACTCAATTGACTGACTTTGGCGGCCACAATTTTAAGGACAGACATCCCCGCTTCGGTATCTATTCCGAAATTCAACATAGCGGTGTTAAAATCACGGTTAAAAAAGACTTTCATCTCATCAACGCTTTGCTCAGACCTGAAATAAAGCCTTGAGTCCACGGACAACTCTTCCTGACATTTTGTACGACAGACGACCACACTGTAATAAGGACAGCCGAGCCTGTCGTACTCCTCCCTTTCGTGTTCGTCGAGAGAGACAGATTGAAGCGTCTTCCAGATCATATTGTAGGCATTCAGGGCGTTGGAATTCGGAATCGCCGTAACAATGGCCTCCATACCATATTGGTTGTCGTCATTTTGTTCGTCCGTCAGCGGATTGAAGATTCTTCCGCCGCTCTTCTGCTTCTCCTCCTCAATGACTGTACGCAGATTGTATCTTGGCTCGCAGACCTGAATCTCATAATCGTATCCTCTGAAATATAATTCTTTTGCCAGGTCCATCGTCGAGGCGACTATGTTCTCCTCGTTTATCTTGTTGAGTTCTTTAAGCCTCATATTCCCGGCAAAGGCTGGTCCGGCGAACTCGACGTGAAATCCATTGGCTTCTGCATAGGCTATCAGGTTGGAGATGCACACCGTCGCCTGAAGCGTCACTTCTCTTCTGCCGTCCGGCAAGTCTATATGGGAAATCTCCCTGTATTCTTTGATGTTCCCGGAAGTGACGGCGGCTATTTCGTCTTTTACTATCTCATCATTGACAACCTGTGTGTTGGACGAGACGAATACACCGTAAGTCTGCGCGATGGCGCTTCGCAAGGCGTTGCCCGTCGCCTCTTCTTCAGTCGCTCCGGAGCCGGTCACGATGAGCGTCGCCTCCTGAGTCTGTGCGCTCATCGACAGAGGCATTCCCAAAACAAGGATCAGTAGCGTTACGAGATGTCTGACAGCCTTTACCATAATATGATTCGATTAATGTTGATTTGTCGCGGCTGATGTCTGGCCCTTTCTGCGGCGATGTCCCGGCAGGCATAGATGATTGCACGCTGGTTCGCATATTGTTGTGCATCAATGGCCATATTGCGCTCGTGGTTATGTTCCTCCCGCTTTACACGCAGATTCCACTCCCGCTTCTCCCGTTCAATCCTGTCTTTGTACTGCTGCATACTGAAATCCCACTCGCGCTTGTCCATTGCGTTCATCTTTGCCGTTATTTCCTCCGCAAGTCTCTCCGCCTCCGGCTGGCATCGGGCCGCAAAATTTATCTCGCATAAATGCTCCACAGCTTGTCTTGCCCCGTCTCTGTCGGGGCTGGCCGCCCATACCGCTTTCGCCTGTCGGTAATGGTAATCGCCCTCGGCATTGATTTTCTCTTCGTATAAGTTAGCAGCCAACGCGGCGCAGGCATTATATGCGTCGGGGCAGACGTCCGGGACGGAGGATAACAGGGAGAGTGCGTCGTCATAGTTCTTCTGGCTCGCCAAAGCTCTGGCTTCGTCAAGAATCGCCTCGGTATGGGCTTCGTAGTAAGCTATGATTTTTGACTTCCCGAGCTGCATAAACCGGGTGATGGCAGTGTCTTGCGGCTTTATGCCCCTGATTGCGGCGATATATGATTTCTCAAGCGAAGTGCCGACTCCGACGGCGTCAATCGTCGTCGTAGCGTAAACTTTGTCCTCGACCACATCGCCGATGACAAGAGTGAAACCGAGTTTCTGACTGATTCGCTGCGGTGTGGTCGCTACAATGTCTTTTGACAGAACATTGATCTTGGCTGTCAGAATGAACCGGTATGCATAATCATTGTCCGCAACTCCGTTGTAAGTTATTATTTCCTGCAATTTGGTCGTCAGGAGCCGCGACGCCTCCGGCGGAACCGACTCGTATTTAGGAATATATGCGTGTATCGTAATCCGGTCTGAACCGGCAGCCTGCGCACAGAGAGATGAGGCGCATAGCAGAATGATTGACAAAAGGAACTGTTTCATAGTCATTTCTCCCCTAATATCAGAACCGCCTCACCGAGTCCGCGAACCATCACCTTGGATGTTATTCCGAAGGGCGGCTGCTGGAGATGTTTTCTCAATTTCGTGGCAAATGCCCTGGCGTCCACAGCCTTGCCGTTCTCGAGCAGAGGAATGCGAACCTGCTCGAATTGTGCGAATGATTCAGTTCCGTCGCTGAGATTGAAGGAGCCGTTCACGGTGTTTTCCTGCATCCACCCCTGAATGCAGTCGATGAGTTCCTCGCCATTGTATTCAGTCTCAAGGTCTTTATCCCAATTATCCTGGCATCTGACGGTAAGGCTGATCTCACGGCCGTTCTTCTTCTGGTCGGCGAACC
>CAVIXF010000146.1:0-5815 GCA_963646585.1 Candidatus Gastranaerophilales bacterium HUM_1
TCGAAGCAGGCTCGCGACAAGCATCGCGGCAGACCCGGAAAGCAGAAAGAAGTGACGCTGGAGAGTTAATTGTACAAAAAATTGCAAAACTCACGATATTTTTGTTGTCTTTGCGTGTATTGACAAAAATGATATGGGTCGGAATCGCACTTTTTAAGTGAGATTCCGACCCATATCGTTTGAGACAAGACGCGGCAATCCGCTCTCTGTCCGGTTGTCAGAACGGGAGGTCGTCGGACTCGTTCCCGTCCGCGTCAAAGTCGGTCGCCTTCGCGGCGGTCGTCTCCGGCTGCTGCGGAGCTCCGGCTCCGGTCGGGGTCGTGAACCCCGGAGTGCCTGCCGCCGGCTCCGCGGTCTGCGATGCGGCCGGTGCGCCGGCTGCGCCCGCGTGCTCTATCTTCCAGGCGCGGATGTCAGAATACCAGCGTCCGTTGTACTCGCGGCTTGAGAGGTTGAACGAGACTTTCACCGTCTCGCCGGCCTGAAACTTCTCCAGATCCTTCACTTTCTCCTCGCCCCAGACGTTGAGGCACACCTGGGTGGGATAATTCCCCTCCTGATACTCGATCACGAACTCCTGTTTCGACCACGGCCCCCTTGCGGAAGTCCCGTTCTGGACAGGCAGTTTCGTGATGATTTTTCCTTCAAGTTCAAGTGCCATAGACTTCCGGAATTATTTAGTTTTCTTTGTAAACGGTCTTTCCCTTCGGATTTTCAGACTTCTTTGCAGCGGTCTTTGTCTCCGGAGCTTCCTCCTTCTCGACGAACTTGCCGACTTTCTGGACTTCAACCTCGAAGATGAGCACTGAATTAGGCTCTACGCTCTGGCCGCCTCTCTCTCCGTAGGCGATGTCTGACGGGATGTAGAGGGTCGCCTTTCCGCCTTCGCCGAGGAGTCCGAGACCCTCGGTCCAGCCCTTGATCACGCGGTTCGCGATGAACTCGCGAGGCTCGTCATCGCCCATATTCCCATCGAACTCCTTGCCGTCGATGGTCTTGCCGCTGTAGAACACCCACACGGTGTCCTTCGGCTGAATCTTGTATTCCGCACCCTCCTCGATGATGGTGTACTGGAGACCGGACGCCGTCGTGTTGACTCCGTTCTTGAGGTTCTCCTCAAGGAATTTGTCGCCCTTCGCCTTGTTGACTGCGGCTTTGTACTCGTGCTTCTTCGTGAGATATTCATTGATGATCCGGTTTATCTCCTGCGGACTGATCTTGAACTGATCGAAGAATTCCTCCTCGTACGGGGAGCCCTCGGCCTTGAGGAAGTCCGCCATACCTTTCTTCAGCTCCGACATATTGATTTCGGAGAGATTGTCGCATATTCCGCTTCCTTTGAGGATGGAGCCGAAGTGGACTCCGATGAGGTAGCTTACCGAATCCGTTTCGGCGTGCGTCGGAAGCTTCACATCAACCTTGACATCGCTGTTCGACTTGCAGGAGAGTGCAAGCGCGGCAACAAGGACTGCCGCAAAAATCCTGATTGTTTTCATAATGATATTGAATGTTTTAAATAAAATTTCAATTGCCGCTTTTCTCCGTCCGGCGTAGCCCGGAAGGCCGGAACGGAAGCCAATCTGCAAAGGTACAATAAAAATCAATCCATCCTCAAAAATCGACAATCTGAAGCGGATTATTTTTGTTTTTGTGAAGAAAAGTTTTGCGGAAAAAGAAAATATGTCTATTTTTGCAGTCCCAAATCTCAAAGGCGGATGTGGCGAAATGGTAGACGCGCTACTTTGAGGGGGTAGTGGGAGTTTTTCCTGTGCGAGTTCGAGTCTCGCCATCCGCACCAAAGAGGTGATGACCAGATGTTCCGGTCATCACCTCGTTTTTTAAGGTATATGCCCGCTTCACTCCGGAGACGGGCCTCACAGAATCAGCGAGAAAATTCTGAACGTCGCGAACGACATCAGCCACGCGGTGCACAGGGTCGTGAATGCGGAGATGAACGCCCATTTCCAGCCGCCGGCCTCGTGACGGATGGCGAAGAACGTCGCGATGCAGGGGAGGTAGAGAAGGATGAACACCAGATAGGCGAGCGCGCCGGCGGGCGTGGTGTGGCGCAGGAGAGCCCGCTGGAGCCGGCTGAGTTCCGGGCCGTCCTCCGAGACCTCTTCCCGGATGCTTTCCGCGGCGGCCTTTGACGCACCGTCCTCCGAGACCTCTTCCCGGATGCTTTCCGAGGCGGTCTTTGACTCGCCGTCCCTGAACGCCTCCGCCGTTTCTTCCTGCGCGTCGTCGTCGTCATCATCGCTGTACATAATCCCGAGCGTGCTGACAATCAGCTCTTTCGCCCCTATCCCCGAAAGAATCCCGATGTCCATCTTCCAGTCGAATCCGAGCGGGTCGAGAGCCGGGGCGACTGCCTTGCCGAGATAGCCGAGGAACGAGTTCTCCTGCCGCGCCTCCTCGCTTTCGTAGCGGTCGTGGTTCGGGAAATAGCTCAGGAACCAGATTGCGACGGAGCAGACGAGTATGACCCCGCCTATCTTAGAGAGATATTCCTTGCACTTCTCCCAGGTGTGCCTGAACACCGCCTTGCCCGTAGGGACGCGGTAGGGAGGGAGCTCCATCACGAAAGGCAGGTCGTCGTCCTTGATGAAGCGGCTCATCACCCGCGCCGCCACCACCGCGAGCGCGATTCCGAGGACATAAAGCCCCAGCAGCACCAGTCCGGCGCGGTGCGGGAAGAATGCGGCCGTGAGCAGGATGTAGACCGGAAGCCTTCCGGAGCAGGACATAAACGGAATCACGAGGATGGTCAGAAGGCGGCTCTTGCGCGACTCGATGGTGCGCGTGGCCATAATGGCGGGCACGTTGCAGCCGAACCCCATAATCATAGGGATGAACGACTTCCCGTGAAGCCCCATCCTGTGCATCAGACGGTCCATAATGAACGCGGCCCTGGCCATATATCCGGAGTCTTCGAGCAGGGATATGAACAGGTAGAGAAGAAGAATGTTCGGAAGGAAGACGAGCACGCTGCCCACGCCTCCGATGATTCCGTCGACAATCAGGTCCCGGAGCCACCAGTCGCTCATAAATCCTCCGACCATCTCTCCGAACTTGTCCACGCACCACTGGATCCACTCCACCGGGTAGGCCCCCAGCGTGAACGTCCCCTGGAACACGATGAAAAGCAGGACGAGGAAAATCGGGAACGCCAGCCACTTGTCCGTGACCACCGCGTCAATCTTCTCCGACCGCGTCTTCTCTTCGTCCCTCCGGTCGTTCCGGGTCCAGGTCTCCGCGAGCGCCCCCTGGATGAAGGCGTATTTCGCCTCCACGATGGCCGTCTCCGCCGGAATGCCCAGAAGCTCCCTGATGCGCTTCTGCTCCTCGAACCTTGCCGCTATGATTTCGTCGCGGTTCGGAAGAGCCTCAATGATTCGGGCGATGTCGCTGTCGTTTTCGAGGTATTTGATTGCGAGATAGCGGGTTGAGTATCTCTGCCGAATCTCCGTATCCTTCTGAAGCAGAATCTTTATCCTGTCTATGCTCTGCTCAAGCTCCGCCCCGTGGTTGATGTGGATGTGGCGCGAGAGTTCCGGCGTGTTGTGTTCGTAGACGGCTATCACGGTGTCGAACAGCCTGTCTATCCCCTCGCCGGTGCGGCTGACCGTGGGCACGATCGGGAGTCCGAGAAGGTAGCCCAGCTGCCGGATGTCGAGCCTGTCGCCGCTCTTCTTGAGTTCGTCGTACATATTCAGGGCGACGACCATCCTCAGGTTCATATCGATGACCTGCGTCGTGAGATAGAGGTTCCTCTGGAGATTCGACGCGTCTATGACGTTGATCACCACGTCTGGGACTATGTCGATGAGGTTTCTCCGCACATAGAGTTCCTCCGGGCTGTATGCCGAGAGGGAATATGTCCCCGGGAGGTCGACGAGGGTGAAGGTGTATCCCCCGTATTCGAACGTCCCCTCTTTCGCGTCGACGGTCACTCCGCTGTAGTTGCCCACGTGCTCGTGCGCGTCGGCGGCGATGTTGAAGAGAGAGGTCTTGCCGCAGTTCGGATTTCCGACAAGAGCCACGCGTATGGCCTTGCGCTTCTTCGCGGCCAGAGCCTTCAGCTCTTCGTCGGTGAGTTCTACGGTCACGCCGGCCTGGCCCTCATTCTTGCCAGAAATCCCGTTGGGTGTTCCTCCGGATGCTCCTTCAGGTGTCCCTCCTGGAGCTTCTCCGTTCACGCCCGCGAGCCTGTCGGTGACGTCGGAGCATTCGCCGGCCTCGATGGCTCTGCGCGGTTCGGCCGGGCTGAAGGCGTTCCTGTCCGCCTTGAGCATATCCACGGCCTCCTCCTTGCTCAGCACCTCGATTCTCTCGGCCTCCTCGCGCCGGAGCGAAATCTTGTAGCCGATTATCTCATACTCGATCGGGTCCCGCAGAGGGGCGTTCAGGATGACCCTGACCTTGCTCCCCTTCACGAATCCCATTTCGGTGATTCTCTTGCGGAAACTCCCGTGTCCGCTGACTTTCACGATGACCGCCTCTTCCCCGGTCTTCAAATCCGACAGCCTCATAATCCCTATACCTTAATATATGCGCACCTCATATATGCGCACCCGCTGTGCGTGATACCTTAATATATATGCGAGAACCTGCTGTGCACGAATCCGCGCACGACAATCCCCGCACAATCGCGCCGCAAAGGTATTGAATTAAAGGATGTGCGAAAATCACCACATCTCGGTATTTTCGACGCTCTTGAGACGGACGAATCCGGATGTCAGTTTCCGGACATCGCCCCGACCGGCACTTTCTTCCTCTTCGCGCTGATGTGCATCCCGTACCTGCTCATCATGTGGAAGCTAGTTCCGGAAACCACCGGCAAGTCTCTTGAAGAAATCGAGCGCTGGTGGACCGGCAAATGAGAACTCATTTCAAGCAAAAATGAATTCAGGCCTTGCTTTTGTCATTTAATGAATTAACTTTGCGGAATTGAGGGAAAACTATGAACTTATGCTTAGGAGAGAGTTTCAATATTATCTTGACAATCAGGAAGAACTGGTCAAGAAGTATAATCATCGCTTCCTTGTAATCAAAGGATGTCAGGTGATAGGCGATTATGACAGTTACGAACAGGCTCTTTTTGAGACATCAAAGAAATACGAACTTGGTACATTCCTGATTCAGGAATGTACTGAAGGCGATGACGCCTATACGCAGACTTTTCATTCACGTGTAGTGTTTGCGTAGTATGGAACCGAAAGCATTTACTGTCCTTTATGACGGAATCGCGCAATGCCTTAATACAAGTTGCGGCGTTTCACGCGCCTATAATCCGAAGTATCAGCCTGATACGCCACCTCCGGAAATTCACGAGTATCCGGCATTATGGGATACTGGCGCTATGGGGTCTGTGATTGATGGTTCGGTAGTTCAGGAACTTGACCTCAAGCCTACTGGCAATGCGCGTGTGTTTCACGCCAACGGCGAATCAATCGTGAATACATATTCCATAAGCATATCTCTTCCGAGCGGCGTGATTTTTCCGACAGTCCGAGTTACAGAAGGCTGCCTGAACGGCGCGAAAGTTCTTGTCGGAATGGACATAATTTCGATAGGCGACTTTGCTGTGACAAATAAGGGAGGCAGAACTAAATTCAGTTTTCAGGTGCCATCTGTTAATGATATAGACTTCTCTGCGGAAGCGAAAACTTCCGAGTATTTTCCCGTCTCAAGTAAAAAAGAACCGGAGCGCAATGCTCCGTGTCCTTGTGGAAGCGGCAAAAAATATAAAAATTGCCACGGCAAATATAAATAGACTCGATGATTTTCGTGTTCTATTGACTTCGGAAGAGTG
>CAVIXF010000147.1:0-5738 GCA_963646585.1 Candidatus Gastranaerophilales bacterium HUM_1
GAGATGAAGTCGTCATCGGGAAGACCCAGTCCAACCTCACCAACAACGACCTCGTGTGGGAGAGGAAGACCACGGCGAATGTCGGTGCGGACTTCACCGCTCTCCGGACACGGCTGACGGCCTCGGCGGAGTATTACTGGTCAAAGAGTTCCGACCTGCTTCTTTCGCTCCCTGTCCTGATGACCACCGGGAACGAGGGCGGCGCTCCGACCGTGAACGCCGGCTCGCTTCAGAACACGGGAATCGAGTTCGAACTCGGCTGGCACGACAATGTCGGTGATTTTTCATACGCCGTCAATGCGAACCTTTCTACCTGCTGGAACAAGGTGCTCAGCCTCGGATATGGCAACACGGTCTATTACACGTCTTTATCCAAGTCCGAGGTGGGAAAGCCTCTCGGGCAGTGGTATCTCTACAAGAGTCTCGGAATCTTCCAGTCTGTGGACGAGGTCAGAAATCACAAGAATGCCGACGGCGTTGTCATCCAGCCCGACGCCAAGCCGGGAGACGTCATCTACGACGACTATAACGGTGACGGAATCATAAGCTCGGAAGACCGGCAGATTGTCGGCAGCCCGTGGGCGAAGCTTTATGCCGGACTGAATCTTTCCTTCGCGTGGAAAGGGCTTGACCTGAACATCTCCGGATACGGACGTTTCGGCCAGATGGTCTATAACGGAGCCCGGGCTACGGCTGCGGATTTCTCAACTAATCAGAACAATTTCAATGACTACAGGCCGTGGACGGCCACTAATCCGTCGTCCACGACCCCTCGGGCTCTTTACGGGGACACACGCAATTCCCGGGCTGATCAGGACAGATGGCTTGAGGACGGCTCGTTCTTCAGAATCAGCGACATATCCCTCGGCTACAGTCTCCCCGCGTCAGTCATTTCAAAAGTCAGGCTTGAGGCCGTGAGGTTCTCGGTGACGGCGAAGAACCTCATCACGTTCACGAAATATTCGGGGCTTGATCCGGAGTTCGCCGACAGCGGCATCTACACCATCGGTTATGACGGCTGCTCGTTCCCTAATCCGAGATCCGTGCAGTTCGCGGTTTCATTCACTTTTTAGAAACTTCTGAATTATGAAGCGATTTATAACCATAATAATGTCCGCCGCCGTCGCGCTCTGCTGCATAAGCTCCTGCGACGCCCTTGACATCCAGAACGAGAACGGCCTCTCCACAGGAATGTTCTGGAAGACACAGGATGACATAAACTCCGGCCTGAACGCAGTGTATGGAATGTTCTACCGCCAGGGGACCTGGACGCGCAACATCTACACCCAGCTCAACGGTATGGCGGACGACGGAGTCAGCTATGCCGGATGGACCGAACTCAGCGAATGGACGAAGTTCAAATATACGAACTACGATTTCAATGAGTGCAATGTCAAGATGTGGAAGGAGCATTGGACGGCGATCAACCGCGCCAATCAGGTGCTCGACCATATCGATGACACTTCAATAGCCTTTGACAGCGAGGAGAACCGTCTTGACCTGAAGGCACAGGCACTGTGGCTGCGTTCGTTCTACTACTTCTATATGGCCGCGATGTGGGACAATGTCCCTCTGATTCTGAAGACCTCCTCCGCTTCGGATCAGCCGGGCAACTCGAAGGACGACCCTGAGGCGCAGGCTGACATCGTTTTCACGCAGATTGAGACGGACTTGAACTGGGCGACAGAGCACCTTCCGCTCAAGAGAGAGAAGGAAGTCGCGCGCCCGACCAGAGGAGCGGCGTACGGACTGCTCGCGAAGGTCTATATGCAGCACGGGAAATGGCGGGAGGCGGAGAAATGTCTGAAATGGATTGTCGAAGGCGAGGGAAAGTCCATATACAGCCTTGAGCCGAAATGGGAGGATAACTTCAGCTGCAAGACCGAGAACAACTGCGAGTCGCTCTATGAAATCCAGTTCTCCCTCACGAACTATGTCGGGTTCGACCAGACTGACAACTATCTTGACGCCAATGCCCAGGTGGGCACGCAGATAGAGGTGAACCAGTCTCCGAAAGGTCAGGGGTGGAACAACGTCGAGTGCAACAGATGGGTCGTGGAGTGGTTCAAAAGGGAGAAGACCGTTGACGGGAAAAATGACCCGCGGCTGTTCTACACCTGCTGGTATGCTCAGGCCGAGACTGACTTCCCCGAGCATCCGGACCAGCTCATCTACGGCAAGACCTGGAGCGAGTACGGATATTCCGCTGCGGACAACCAGAGAGTCTTCATCAAGAAGTATTCTACGGATGTCACTCCGCTATACTATTGGAATGACAACAACTTCCGGTCAATCAGACTCGCCGACATCCTCCTGCTCTATGCGGAGTGTCTGAATGAAATCAACGGCGGACCGACACCGGACGCAGTGAAGTATATGAACGAGGTCAGGACGAGGGTCGGACTTCCGGAAATAGCGAACAGCAGCTATTATGACGGGGCTTCCATAACGTCAGACTATGCCGCATTCAAGGAGCACCTCAAGGTGGAACGCGCCCTTGAACTCGCATTCGAGTGCGTGAGGTGGATTGACCTCAAGCGCTGGGGATTCGACGAGACCGCGGTAGCCGAGATCAGGACGAGGGATGCTGACTACGACAACTTCATTCTCGGAAAGAACGAGCGTATGCCGATTCCTCAGAGCGACTGCGACAACAACCCTAACCTTTGGCAGAACCCTAATTATTAGTAACATAAATAAACCGCATTATGAAAAAGATGTTTTTATTCGCAAGTGCAGCCATCGCGCTCCTTGCAGCCTGCTCCAAGGCGGAGAATACGCCTGAAGGCTCAGGATTCGGACTTTCTCCTGTCATCAGCAATGTCGGCCCCGAGGCCGGTACGGTCGAGCTGACGGTCACGGGGAAGGACTCCTGGACTGTCAAGTTCACCGAATGGTCAACCGAAGACACGGACTGGTGCACGACCGAGGTGACGGAAGGCGAGGGCGAGTTTGTCCTCACGTTCGCCATCGCGCAGGCCGTCTCCACCACGGACTCCCGTTCAGTGATTGTCGAGGTTTCCAACGGCGATAAGACTCTCCAGTCAAAGATTATCCAGGCTCCCGTCCAGCTCGGCAAGGGGGAGGTCCTCATAGTCGGACTTGACGGGAAAGGACGCATCTGGTCGGCTTACAACCTTTCCGGGAAGGGGACTTTCGAGACTGATGTGGAGGCGACTTCTGCGGTCTTCCAGTTCAACCGCGACAAGGCCTGGCCTTTTGACCCGTCGAAAAACGGCGGCGCATTCGGAGGCGGATCGCCTTCAGTGGACGGTATGGTCCCGGTGGAAGGATTTATGGACGCCTGCAAGGCATATTCGGAGCCGCACCGCAAATGCAAGGATGACGGCATCACTCCGGAAGATGACGAAGATGCCTGGGATGACGCGAACGACCCTTGCCCGGAAGGATGGAGGGTGCCGACTACCTGGGAAATCATCCAGACGCTCGGATTCGCCGAACCGGCTTCATATTCGTTGGAGACCGCGACGAATTTCAGCTTCAACTGCATCAGGGTGAACGCCGGAGAGCGCGGTTTCACAAAGGACGGTCTTCTCGTGGGCTGGGGTCAGAATGTTCCTGACCGGATCACCAAGAGCAATGTCATCGAAGAGGGAGGTCTGTTCATCCCGCAGTCCGGATGGATTTCTTCCGCAGGCGGATACACCGACAGGACCTGGCTGTTCACGCTGTGGGGCGCGACTTCGCACAACGACCAAAAAGCAGGTCTCTACCTCACCTCCTACATCGATTATTGCGACCATTGGGGCTGGGGTGACGGATATAAGGACTATGCCACCGTGGTGCGCTGCATCAAGAAATAATTGTCACACCCGTCTCCCGCTCCGGATTCCCGTCCGGGCGGGAGACAAAACTTTTTCAGATGAGAATATCAGTCGCTTCAATCGCCGTTGTTTCGGCCATACTGTGCGCCTGTGCGCCCGAGAACGCCCCGGCGCAGACGGAATGTGGCGGAGGCCGCGCCTACAAGTCAGTCACAAGGTGGTGCGCACCGGTTGACATTTTCGGTTTCCAGCCGGAGAACCGGTATGCCTACTGCCCGTCCGTGCTCGAAATGGAGGACGGCTCCTGCCATATGTTCTTCTGCGGCAATCCGGAGGCCGGCAAGATGGTCGACAACATCTATCACATCGAGATAAAGGCGGACGGGACGAAGACGGCTCCGGTGAGCGTGCTCCAGCCGACTCCCGGCGCGTGGGACAGCTATCACTGCTGTGATCCGAGCGTCATCCGGGGCAAGTTCAAGATGGACGGCACAGACTATGAGTACGCGATGTTCTACCTTGGCATAGACAAGGGGGACTGCAAGGGGAACGAGATCGGCGTGGCTTTCAGCAACGATTTGAACGCCGCCTCGTGGGTGAAGTACCCTAAGCAGGTCGTCGCTTTCCCGGACAACCGCGACATCTCCTGGGGCGTCGGTCAGCCGTCTGCGTTTTCGCTTGACCGGGAGGGCTCGGTGCTGCTCACCTACAGCAGGGGCGATGTCTCCGGCACCGGCGTGCTGTTCTGCAGGCTCGATATGAGCGATATGTCCGACTTGAAAATCGGGGAGGCGAAATCCGTCAGCTCGCTGGGATTCAACATCTCGCTGCACAACTGCGACTTCGCGGTCGATGAGGCGAACGGGAAGGTGGTCGGAGTTTTCTCTGGAACCTGCCCGAACGTATATCCTTCATACATCGAGTCCTATAATACTGTCGCCTATATGCCGCTCGAATCTTTTCTTGAAGGGAAGGGGACTTGGACGCATATTCTCGACATAGACCATTCCGTCACCGGATTCTACCGAAACCACAACGCCTGTGTCCTGCGCGACGAATACGGCCGCCTGAAGAATTACAGAACCCCGACCGTCTTCTACACGGTATCCGGCACGGCGCAGGTCGCTGAATGGTCATATCACATCTACAGAGTCGATTCAGTGATAGAGAAAGTCGAAATCACCGACTGACGGAACGGATTCAGTGATTACTGAACCTCCTCCATCCGGTGGAGTTCGCAGCCCCTGATCTGGGCGACGATCAGGTGCAGGGCCGTGTTTCCGCAGAGTGCGCGGACCTTCTCTCCCGCGCCGTAGCCCCGGATCTGCCCGACGGCCTCGTCCCACTGCTTCCGCGCCGCCTCTTCGGTCGCGTCGGTCTTGAGATACTTCAGCTCGACGATGTAGCTGTGCGCGGTGGTGTCGCAGCGGTGGAAGTCCGGCATAAGGAAGAAGTCGCAGTAGCCGTGGTTCAGCTCCACCTCCGGGTTGGTGAGATAGTAAGGGTTGAGGCTGAAATACGCCGTCATAAACCCTTGTATGTTCCTTTCCCCCTCGATGAGGCTGCGGACTGATGTCGTGTCGCGGTACTGCCGGCAGATGTATTCCATCATCGGCCGCCAGTCGCCGTCGAGCGCGGCGGAGTCGAAGGTCTCGGAGAGCTTCGACATATTCACCTGAAGTATCTTGTTGTATTCGATTACGAGATACTCGTAGAACTGCTTGCGGACATTGTTGTTCGGGATGCTCAGGATCGTGTTCACCCCGCGTGTCCCGCTGATGGTGAGCAGCCCGTAGTAGTAGAGCAGGCTCTTGAACATATCAGGCTCAATCAGCCTGTGCGCCGGGAACGACGGCTGCACTTCTCCGAGCGTGAACCCGTTCTGGGCGACCTCGAGTATGACGCTCTTGCGGTCTCCGTCCAGCTTGTCGAGACGGATTAGCTTGTCGAGCT
>CAVIXF010000148.1:0-1855 GCA_963646585.1 Candidatus Gastranaerophilales bacterium HUM_1
AATTTCAGCATCGGGAGCATTCCCCCGCCCGGCCGGCAACAGCATCAGCAACGGCTATAACGGCAACGGTAGCGGTAATACCTGCAACGGCAACGGCAACGGCAACAGCAACAGCCGCATCCGCCGCAGCCCCGCAGGGCATTTCCTCAGCAAAGCAGCCCTGAGGATTTCGGTTGTCGCCGCGCTGCTTCCCGCAGTCCTCGCCCAGGAAATCTCCGCGCAGCGTTTCCCGGAGAGGAACGTTGTCTGGGAGGCGAAACTGCAGCGTCAGACGGCATTCCTCGCCGACAGCCTCTGCGACGGGCGGGCGGCCGGGACGAGAGGCGGGGTCGAGGCGGCGTTCTTCATCGAGCGGCGCTTCAAAGAGGCGGGTCTGGAGCCTATGTACGGCAAAGGCGACTCCCGGAGCTACGCCCAGCCGTTCCTGACGGAGAACGGGACGGCCGCCCGCAACGTCATCGGGTTTATGAACGGCTCGAAGAAGGTGCACGGAAACGAATACGTCATCGTGGGGGCGCATTTCGACCATCTCGGCAGCTTCGGAGGCAGGATGTATCCCGGAGCCGACGCGAACGCCTCGGGGACGGTCGCCGCAATCAGCCTGGCGGAGATGTTCAACATCGCGAAAATCATCGGGAAATCCTATTTCAAGAGCGTGATATTCGTGGCCTTCGACGCGAAGGAGCAGGGTATGGCCGGCTCGGCCGCGTTCTGGGAGGCTCTCGAGAACGGGCGGCTGTGCGACCCGGCGACCGGAAGAACCGTCTGGCCCGAATCCGTGAAACTCGCGGTGAACATCGACCAGGTCGGCTCGTCGCTCTCCCCTCTCGCATCCGGACGCGAGGACTACCTGCTCGCGGTAGACGGGGGCACTCTCGGAAAGCGCGAATACGAACTCCTGGACTGGTGCGACAACATCTTCGAGACAGGTCTCGAACTCTGCCACAGCTACTACGGCAGCGCGAATTTCACCCGCGTATTCTTCCGGCTCACCGACCAGCATATTTTCGCACGGCACGGTATTCCCTCCGTGCTCTTCACCTCCGGCATCACGATGAACAACAACAAGCCCGCGGACACGCCCGACACGCTCAACTACCCGGTTCTGAAACGGCGCATCTGGCTCATCTGGCACTGGATTGAGTACCAGCTGCATTAGGCGGCCTCTAAAAATATTTGGCTATATTTGTAGTTTTATTGAATGACCATCAGGGAATATGGACGACACAATCAGAGACTGGATCAATAGCGCCGATTTCGGGCGTCAGGCCGAAGAGGCGCTGTCCGGCATCCTCTCCAAGACGAAGACGTCCCGGAGCGAAGCCGAGACGTCGGCCATATTCGAGAGGGAGCTCTATTTCCTGATCCGGACTAAGACGGGCGTCGAAATATCCTTTCACAAAGAGACCCCGGTCGAGGGAATCGTGCACTCTTTCGACGGGCTGAAGTCCAGGAAAAGCGGACGCGGACGCATTGACGCGATTGTCAACAATCTGATAATAGAATACAAGCACCACAGCAGACTGGAAAGCCGGAGCTCCGAAGAACAGGCGTATGAGCAGGTCTGCGACTACCTCGTCGCGGCAAGGGACACGCAGGGGGTCAAATACGACGCGATTCTGACCGACGGAAAGAGAATCGCCTATTTCCAGCACATAGGCGAAGACATACGGCATACATCCCTGCGCGAGCTGCAGGCGTCCGACATCGAGATGATTGTCCGTGCGATTCTGAACAGCTCCACGAAAAAATTCGACCCGGCCAACATAATCAGGGACTTCTCCATTTCGGACGCGAGTTCTCCGGACACTCTGAATCTGGCTGCAAGCCTGTTCCACGAGATATGCGACAAGGC
>CAVIXF010000148.1:1865-5662 GCA_963646585.1 Candidatus Gastranaerophilales bacterium HUM_1
AGGCCACGGAAAAGACATTGATGCTGTTCGAGGAATGGAAATGTCTTATGCACCTCTCGTCCGACGACAACGGGAAAAGCGGCGACATCGAGAAACGCCGCAACGACCTGTCCGCCATATTCGGGGTCCGGATAAGCGACAACGACCTGGAGCACAAGGCGTTGTTCGCGATTCAGACGACTTACGCGATAATAGTCAAGCTCATAGCGTGCAAGGTCGTCGACAGGCTGCGCCTCGACTCCGACTCCGGCGATGTCGAGCTGGGATTCGGCAGGCTGTCGGAATTGAGTTCGGCGGACGCGCAGCGGTTCTTCCAGAACATCGAGGACGGATATACATATTCAAGTCTGGAGATACGTAACTTTCTCGAAGGGGACTTCTTCTCCTGGTATGCGGACAGCCGGCAATGGTCGGAGTCGTTCTACGGGATCCTGCGCAAGCTGATTTTCAAATTAGACGAATATTCATCCTTCTCCCTGAATGTCCGGTACTCTCCGGTCGACATCTTCAAGGACTTGTATATGAACATAATGCCGCAGTCCGTAAGGCATTCTATGGGGGAATACTTCACTCCGGAGTGGCTGGCGGACAGCGTGATATCCGAAGCGACGGACAAACTCGGGCGGACGGACTGGAAGGCCGTCGACCCCTGCTGCGGCTCCGGGATATTCATAATCTCGCTCATCCGGAAAATCGTCGGGGACTGCGCCGTTAACGAGCTGTCGGATGCGCAGAAGGCGGCGGTCAGGAAGGAGATTCTCAGCCGCGTCTACGGAATCGACATAAATCCGATATCCGTCCTGTCCGCTCGGGTCGGCTACTATCTGGCCATTCACCCGTTCGGAGAGCCGACGGACATCGAGATACCGGTCTATCTGGGAGACTCGGCCATCATCCCGCACATTTCTGTCATCGACGGCATCGAATGCTGCGAATATTCCGTAAGCAACCTGAAATCAGGGAGTTTCAATGTGGTCCTGCCCCTGAGGCTGGTCAAGGACAAAGATTTCGGGAAGACGATGGGCTATCTCCAGAAATTCGTGAAAGCGGAAGACAGAGAATTCCTGTATTCAGTCATCACAGGCAGCCTGACGGCACGGGAGCTGGATTCCAAGACCCTGACAAGGCTGATCTCGGATTTCTGCGATTCTATGATCTTCCTGCACAGGAATCACTGGGACGGCATCTGGATCAGGATAGTCACCAATTTTATGCTCATCGCACGGATGGAGGGCTTCGACCTGATTGTCGGAAACCCGCCCTGGGTGAAATGGGAGCATCTGCCGAGTTCGTATACGAAAAAAATAAAGGAGTTCTGTGACGTCAGACACATATTCTGCAACGACGGGGGGATGTACGGAGGTGCGCAGTTGAACATCTGCGCGCTGATCGCCAATGTCACCGCTTCGAACTGGCTCAAGAAAGACGGGGGTATGCTGGCTTTTCTTATGCCGGACAGCATTATGTCCCAGAATTCGTACGAAGAGTTCCGCAACTTCTACACCGACTATGACAGGGGGGAGCGGATGTATCTTCAGGAGATTGACAGATGGGAGGCTCCGCTGCGTCCGTTCAAATACGGGAACAAGTCGGTGACGCAGGATTTCAACACCTATTATTTCGGCTTCAAGCCCAGGGACTACAAGGCCGGGATAGAAGTGAGAAGGATAAGCAGGCCGCGAAACGTCAGCGACATAACGATAAACAGATGCACTACGGCGGAGGAGGCCCGAAGGTTTCTCACTTTCGGGAGTATGACGGCGAAGCAGCTGTCGGACAGTTCCACGGCGTTCACATATATGTCCGGAAGTTCGGACTTCAGCCATATCACCGGAAAATCGTCCTACCGCTACAGGACGGGGGTTGAGTCCACCCCCTTCGAGATCTTCAAGATGACCGGGGCCGGGCCTTCTGCGCGGAGCGGACACTACAGATTCCGGAACAAGGTGCTGAAGACGTCGAAATACAAGGTGACGGACATTCCGGAAAAGGGCTGGGACCTGTCGGTCAGGCACATATACCCTATGGTTGAAGGCCCCTGCATAAAGCCGTTCTCGTATGACGCCGGGAACAGTTTCCACATCATCCCATACAGCGAGGACAACACGAAAAGCCCGATTCCGCTGGAAGAACTTTACAGACAGGATCCGGATCTCGCCGCATATTTCTGCTCCCACAGGGACATACTGGAGCTTCAGTCCGAAAAAAGCAAGATTATGCACCAGGGGTCCGAGTTTTACGCGCTGTCAAAGATCGGGACGTACACGTTCGCTCCGTATATGGTGGCGGCCCGGGACAACTCCTTCTTCTGCGCGAGCGTGATAAGGCCGACGATGACGCCCTGGGGCGAAATGAAGAAGTCAGTGTGCGTGAAACACACGATAATCATCAGTCAGGACATTGACGGGAATTTCATCTCCGAGGATGAAGCCCATTTCATCAACGGGATACTGAACAGCACGGTCGTTCACGACTACATCCACAGCACTTTCAAGACCAACGGTTTCAGTCTGGCGAAGTCAAAGCTTTTCCTTCCGAAGTTCCGGGAGGACGACGGCCTGCACAGGAAGGTGGTCCGGCTGTCCCGGAAAGCCACCGGGTCGCCGCAGGAGGAGAGAGCTGCCATAGCGGAGGAACTTTCAGGAATATATGTCCGTATATGTCAGAACGAAAACAAATAAGTGCGTGGGGCTCCAAAAGATTGAAAAGAGAGATAAGTTACTAACATTGGGCAAATTAGAATACTTGAGAAGCTTGAGTATATGAAAGAATTTTTACAGGTCATACGCCGATTTGTCGGCCCATACAAGCGCTATCTCGCCGGTTCGGTCATCCTGAACATACTCTCGGCGGTGTTCAACATATTCTCTTTCACGCTGATAATCCCGATTCTGAAGATGATCTTCAATCTGGACGGGGAGACTTACGAGTTCATCCCCTGGGACAGCGGGGCTTCAATCAAAGAGATGCTGCTCAACAACATATATTATTATATGTCGACGCTCATCTCCACTTTCGGGCCTTCGACGACGCTGCTTCTGCTCGGACTGTTCCTCGGAGTGATGACGGCCCTCAAGACGGGCTGCTACTTCGGGTCCTCGGCGGTGATGATTCCGATGCGGACGGGGATCGTGAGGGACATACGGGTGCAGGTCTACGACAAGGTCATATCCCTGCCGCTCAGCTTCTTCTCGCAGGAGCGCAAGGGCGACATCATCGCGAGGATGAGCGGCGACGTGAACGAAATCGAGAACTCCATCACCAGTTCGCTGGATATGCTCATAAAGAACCCGATTCTGATTCTGTTCTATTTCGGGACGCTGCTGTTCACATCGTGGCAGCTGACGCTTTTCACGCTGCTCGTGGTGCCGGCTATGGCCTGGGGGATGGGCGCGCTCGGAAAGAAGCTGAAGAGGAACTCGCTTGAGGCGCAGGAGAGGTGGAGCGACACTATGTCTCAGGTGGAGGAGACCCTGAGCGGGCTGCGCATCATCAAGGCGTTCAACGCGGAGGAGAAGATGGAGAAGCGGTTCCGCAAGACTGCCGACGACCACAGGAGGCTCGTGAACAGGGTAAACATAAGGCAGGCCTCGGCGCATCCGGTGAGCGAGTTCCTCGGGACTGTGATGATTATGATCGTCCTCTGGTTCGGAGGCACGCTCATTCTCGCGGGCAACGACGCATTCGACGCGCCGACCTTCATATTCTATATGGTCATACTCTACAGCGTGCTCCAGCCTATCAAGGACCTTTCAAGGGCGAGCTACTGCATCCCGAGGGGTCTTGCCTCTATGGAG
>CAVIXF010000149.1:0-5553 GCA_963646585.1 Candidatus Gastranaerophilales bacterium HUM_1
AAGCCGGCCCGCTCCAGAATCCGGTACGCCTCCACGGCGGCTGCCGCGTCGTGCCTGCGGTTCATCCACCGCAGCGCCTCGTCGTCGAACGACTGCACCCCCAGACTCGCCCGCGTCACGCCGGCCTCAAGTAGAGCCTCGGCATACCGTCCGCCGCGTCTGACGACGTCATCCGGATTCAATTCCACGGTGAACTCCTGTGGCCGGCCGTCACCGGAGACGGAGGAGGATTCCCCCGCCGTCCCGCCCGAAACGCCCGCATCCGGAGCGGCTTCAGAGGCCGATATGTGCGCCGCCCCGCCCGCGATATCTCCCGAAACATCTGCACCAGAAGCGGCTTCAGAAACCAGTACACGGGCCGCCCCGCCAGCGACCTCGCGCAAAGCCCCGGCTATGCGCAAAAACGACGGCAGCGGCAACACCGAAGGTGTGCCGCCACCGAAATAAACCGTGTCGATTCCGCCCGACTCGCGTATCTCGTCCGCCCTCAACCCGATTTCACGGAGCAGAGCCTCCGTGAAATCGCCGTAGCAGTCCGCAGTTTCGGAATAGAATCCGCAGTATGTGCAGAATGTCCGGCAGAACGGTATGTGGACATAGACCACGGCCGAGAGACGCTGTTTCCGAACGGCTCCGGAGCTACCTGAGCAGCAGTTCGGCCGTCCCGAGCGAAGCCTGCTCCGTGTACGCCTCGACTTTGTACACGCCCTTGACGCAGTCCTTCACGTCGTTTACATAAATCACGATGTCCGTCTCTCCCCCCTGGTAGTCGATTTCGCGGGAAGCCGAGCTTGCAAGCGTCTCGCCGCCGAACTCGAAAGCACGCTGCTCCGTCCCGGCAATCAGGACGCCGTCCGGGTCGGTCACTCTGATGTAGATTCTGACAGGACCCTTAGGGGCGAGGTCGTTCTCCACCAGGCTCATACGCGTCTGGAACTGGGTCACGCGGCTTCTGCGGTCGGTAGCCTTCCCCGAAGCGTTGTAGGCGGTGAGGGTCAGAGCCCTCGCCTTGAGCACGGAGCCGGTTGCCACCTGGCCGGCGAGCGTCTCGACCTTCCTTGACAGCTCCTCAGAACGCTTCCTGCTTTCGGCCGCGTCCCTTCTCGCCGCCGCCGCATCGGCCGTGAGCTGCTTGTTGAGGCTGTTGAGCGAGTCAATCTGAACGATGTAGTTCTTCATAATGCTCCGCAGGGTGCCAAGCTCCCTTTCGTACTGGCGGATCTTCTGCCTGTTGGTCGCGTCAGTCTTCTTGATGCGCTCAATCAGCTGGTTGACCTCCTCGCGGGAGGAGTCGAGCTGCGAGTTAATCGTGTCGTAGTCGGAGGACAGCGTCGCGTAGTCGCTCTGAAGCGCGAGCATCTGCTCCGTAAGCTCCGCCTTCTCGTCGTTCAGTTCGTCCACGAGCGCCGACTTCTGAATCCAGATGTAGGCCAGAACCCCGGCGAGAACCACCGCCGCCGCGATGAGGGCGTATGTCACTTTCTTGAGATTTGTCTGTTCCATATTCTTAAAAAAATATTTTGTTTCCCCGTATATCCTCTATTCCAAATATATATGTATATATCCTTTACTCACATACATATTCCCGTACACACCGTCGCCTGTGACTTTCCGCATCGGCGCATTATCGCTGCAAACTTAAGCAAAATATGCGAAATATGCGTTATCTTTGCAAAGAAAAACTCTATGAAACCCTCCGCAAGATATGCAGTCCGCGCCATCAAGTATTTCTGCTGGTTCGCGGTTCTTTTCGCCCTCATAATCAGCGTATTATGGTTCTCCAAACTCGCCCCGACGGACAACGGGGTGCAGGGGCTCTTCGTCAACGGATGGATGTCGATTCTTGAAATCGCGGGGGTGTTCCTCGTCTTCTCGGCGTTCTACCCGAAGTTCGGCTATGTCAGGAGAACCGCAAGGATACCGGGCGAATGGAGCGAGGTCGCGGCCGAAGTGAAGAAATATTTCGACGGCCGTGGCGACTGGTACAAGGAGAGCGAAGAGCCGGAGCGGCTCTGTTTCCGCAGCACAAAGACCGCCCACCGCATAGCCCGCCTCTGGGAGGACAGGCTGACCGTCACCCCGGCTTTCGGAGGGGTGGAGATTGAGGGGCCGGCGAAGGACGTGTCCCGCATAGCCTCGTCGATGGAATACAGCCTGAACCGCGAAGCCGAATAGGCTACGGGGAATATGCATCTTTTTCGTGCATATTCTTGCTGATTCTGCATCTTTTTCGTGCAAAATGCCGCCGACGGTGACATTATGAGGGACGATGACACTTTCTGCGTTATAACAAATTTTGACATATCGGAAGAATGTTGTAACCTTGCGGAATGACAACGACTTCTACATTAATAAGAATCGGGAACAGCGCCGGCGTGATAATCCCCTCAAGAATTTTGAAATCCCTTTCGCTTTCCGTCAGGGACAGGATTCAGTTCAGTGAAAAAAACGGGGAAGTCACACTGCGGAAGCTTCCTGAAGACGAGATTGAGACTCCGTTCTCTGCGTTGGACGCCTGGTGTGACGATAACGGCTACGCAGACGGGGGGGTCAGCGGATGAGGCGCTGAAATATGTCGAGAAGACAAGGTCTGAAAGGAACAACAAGCCCATTCCGCAATGGTGAAGAATCCCCGGAAATATCTGATAGATTCGGACATTCTGATAGGATCTTCAGCTCTCGCAGGGGGTTTCGTAATGGTGACACATAACACGCGCCATTTCTCCCATATCCCGCATCTGAAGATTGAAGACTGGCTGAAGTGACCGTTCCATCGCGCCATTATCGATGAAGGGGATGATCCATTCCTCGCAGCTTGTCCGGATCAACTCGCTCGTCCCGGGAGAGCCGGACCTCTACGGCAACGCCGGCGGGCTGCTTTCAGCAGTGCGCATCATAGGGCACGAGGAAGAAACCCGCGACACCCGCTTCAGGGTCGGCCTGGTGTCGCGGGTTTTATTAACCCCTCCCGCCTTATATTAACCCCTCCCGTCCCCTTGCAGGGGAAGTGGTGCTCCGTTTGCCCTATCAGCACATCCCCTCCCATTCGCAAACTGCGCACGGCGCTTTTGCGCCTTGGATTGTCATTTATTAACCCCTCCCGTCCCCTTGCAGGGGAAGTGGTGCTCCGTTTGCCCTATCAGCACATCCCCTCCCTTCGCAAACTGCGCACGGCGCTTTTGCGCCTTGGATTGTCATAATTTCCCGTGGGCGGGCAAAAGTTCACAAGTTTGTGGTCCACAAATTTGTGAACTTTTGGAAAATGCATTATATTTGCGTCAAAATCAAAGACATATGCCTATAATCGATAAGCCGTTCGCGTATGGAATATCCGTTTCCGGCGACAATTTCACGGACAGGAAGACGGAGACGCGCAATCTCGTGATGAACTTCACCCACGGAGTCAACACCATTCTGACATCTCCCCGTCGTATGGGCAAGACCTCTCTGGTACACAGAGCCATAGAGCAGATTGATGACGAGAATGTCATACCGGTGTTCCTCGACATCTACGACTGCAGGGACGAGTATGACTTCTACAACAAATTTTCGGAAGGAATCATAAGGGCGGCATCATCCACAGTTGACGCGGCCCTCAGGAATGTGGCGGACTTCATCGGAAGGATATCTCCGAAGATATCGGTCAGCCCGGATTTGATGAACGAATATTCAATTTCGTTGGGCCTGACCCCCAAGCAGATACGGCCGGAAGAAATACTGGATCTCCCCGAGATGCTTGCGAAAAAGAGGGGGAGGCATCTGCTGATATGCATCGACGAGTTTCAGCAGATCGGGGAGTTTTCTGATTCATTGAGAGTTCAAAAGAAAATGCGAGGGGTGTGGCAGCTTCAGAAGAATGTCTCATACTGTCTTTTCGGGAGCAGGAAGCATATGCTCGAAAACATATTCCAGAACAGACGAATGCCGTTCTATCAGTTCGGGCAGATGATGTATCTTGAGAAAATCGATATGAAAGACTGGACTGAATATATCATATCCAGATTCGAGGCCTGCGGGAAAAGAATCTCCGCCGCCCTCTCCGAGAAACTGTGCCTGACCGTGGAATGCTATTCCTCATACGTCCAGCAGCTCGCCTGGAATCTGTTCGTCGAAACGGACGGGGAGGCAACGGATGATGGGCTTGCGGAGGCCACGGCCCAGATGCTCGCCCAGAACGATTCGTTCTTTACGGAACAGATGAGAAACCTCACAAGCTACCAGATAAATTTTCTGAAAGCAGTCTGTTCCGGGGTGCATTCCGGTTTCACGTCCGAGAAAGTGCTCTCGGAATGGAATATGGGGACGAAGTCCAACATTTCGGTGATAAAGGAGTCCCTGCTGAAATCTGAACTGATTGAGGAACAGGGGAACAAGATCCGGATTGCCGACCCGGTCTTCAAAATCTGGATGGAAAGGAGACTGTAGCGGCGGCCGTGTGAACTTTTGTAGATTCCGGCGGTCAGATGTGCTCGACTTCGGGGGTGAGGGTTATGCCGAAGCGGTCGCGGACCGAGGCGATTATGGCGTTTTCGAGGTCTATCACCTCCTGCGGAGCGGCCTTGCCCGTGAGGTTCACGAGGACGAGAGGCTGTCTGGAGTAGCAGGCGACATTGCCGGTCTGACGCCCCTTCCAGCCGCACTGCTCAATCAGCCACGCAGCGGGAATCTTGACCATCGGGGCGGGATTTCCCGGTTGCGGGACGGGGTAGTGCGGGACTTCCGCCTCCGGGCCGGCGGTCTCCCGGAAGTCCTTGAGTATGCGCTCGAAATGCTTCTGCGGAATCACAGGATTCTTGAAGAAGCTGCCGGCGGAGCCGAGTTCGGAGGGCTCGGGAAGTTTCTGCCGGCGGATTTCAGTCACCACCTCGCGGACGAGGGCCGGTGTCAAAGATGAGGAGGTTTGCGCCGCCTCGACGGATGAGCGGAGATGGCCGTAGTCGAGACGGGGGTTCGGGGTTGAGGAGAGGCGGAAGACCACCGAGGTGACGGCATAGAGGCCTTTCCAGAGCGTCTTGAAATTGGATGCGCGGTAGCCGTAGCCGCAGTCGGCGTTCCCGAAAGTCACCGGTTCGCCCGTGGCGGTCGCGATGCAGTTCACCCTGACGATGACGTCCTTCGCCTCGACTCCGTACGCCCCGACGTTCTGGACGGCGCTTGCTCCGACCTCGCCCGGAATGTGCGAGAGGTTCTCCGTCCCCCACAGGCCGCGCTCCGCAGCCCAGGCGCAGAAATCATCGAAGACGACCCCCGCACCGCATTCCACCAGAACTTCGGAATCCGCGCCGGGCCTTGAGCAGGTCTCCGCACCGGAATGGTCAGCCGGTTCTGAAACGGCGTCAGACCGTCCGGAAACAGTATCAGAATCAGACCTCCCAGGAACGGCGCCGGGCAGAATCCGGATGTCCCTCATCGCCGAGTGCAGGACAGTCCCCGGAAAGTCTCCGATGAAAAGCAGGTTGCTGCCGGCCCCGACAAAAAGGAGCGGACGAGGCAGCCCGCCGTCCCGCAGCAGTCCCCGCAGTTCATCGACGCTCCCCCACTCCGCATAGGCCG
>CAVIXF010000150.1:0-5546 GCA_963646585.1 Candidatus Gastranaerophilales bacterium HUM_1
ATCAAGAAGAGCTCATCCGGAGTCGCTTCAGAAGTCGCTGAAAAAGTAGCGAAGGAGACAGTTGAAGAAGGCTTGGAAAAGTCCGGAAAAAAAGTTGCTTCCAAAGCCGCTAAAGAAGTGGCGGAAGAGGCGGTTGAGAAAGCAGGGAGAAGTGCTGCCGGAAAAACACTCAAAGAGCTGGCGACTTCCAATAAGACCCTTGCCATTCTTTATGAAGATTTTACTCAACGTATCAGCCGTGATTTTGCTGATGGAATCACTGTCAAGTCTACGAAACAAGGGCTTGAACTGGTCTCAAAAGATTTCCCGAATTCCGCGGTCAAGATTACCAACAATGTCGTCATCGGCAAAGGCGGCAGCCTTGCGAACTCCGGCCCTGTAAACGAATTCCTCAATAAGCTGCTCCCGAACAAGACCTACATCATAGATGATTCCTTTGTGTACAAAACCGATGAGCTGGGCCGCGTCATATCCTGCTCGGCGGACAGAAGCAAAGCATTCAAGTCCATAAGCAGGAACACACAACGGAATTCTGATATTCAGGAGTACATCGTCAAGAGTCTTGACGGCAGAACCGGCCTTGATGATGGTGGGCATCTTTTCGCAAACTCTACAGGAGGGCCGAACGAACTCATAAATCAAGTTCCGATGTCAAAAAAGTTGAACCGGAATGGCCAATGGCGTGAACTTGAACGTCTTGAAGAAGACGCTCTCAAACAAGGTAAGAAAGTCACATCTGAAAGGAAATTGCTGTATCGCGGCTCAGAAAAACGTCCATACGCCATTGAATTTACCACCAAAATTGATGGGAAAGCCACTACGACCATAGTCGAGAATATTGACTAAGCTGGCGGTTTCATACTATGCCCGACCCTCTGACTCCCCAGCAGCGGCACGCCTGTATGTCGCACATCCGCTCCAAGGACACCCGTCCCGAACAGGCGGTGAGGCGCGAGCTGTGGCGCAGAGGCTTCCGCTACCGGCTGAACGTCCGCTCCCTACCCGGCACGCCGGACATCGTCCTCCCCGGATACCGCACAGTCATATTCGTCAACGGCTGCTTCTGGCACGGCCACCGGGGCTGCTCAAAATACACCGTCCCGAAGACCAATGTCGAGTTCTGGAAAGCGAAGGTCGCCCGCAATCGGGAAAGGGACGCGCTCAACATCCAGAGGCTCGAATCCATCGCGTGGAACGTCATCACCGTCTGGGAATGCGAGCTCTCAAAAGCCGGTCTTCCGGCCACGATTGACCGGATGGAGGCCGGAATCAGGGCGAACAGGGCCAGGATGGAGGAATATGTCGCCAGACGCCGCCAAGACCGACGGTTCGCCCTCGAACAGGCCCGCAGACGACGCGAAATCGCCGCCATAGTCGAAGCCGAGCTCAAGCTCCCGTTCCACATCCCCGCCGGAGTCCGGAAGGCATCCTACGACACCGACATTCCCGAAGACTGCGAAGAATAGGCAGGCCCAGACGTCTCTTCGCCGGCGGAAATCTGAATAAAAAACACTACCTTTGCCGAGTGTTTTTATCGAGAAGTTATGCGACATTACAATCTGGGATTCATTTCGGATGTGGACATTTACGAGCACGTGAGAAATACGGTTCTGCAATATCGCAGGAGCATCAATCTCAATGAGTTCAATGCGAATATCGTCGATCCCATAAAACTGACCTTTGACGCGAAGGTTTATGGGAAGACTATGGAGGAGGTCGTAGCTGACTAATGTTTCCGGCAGATTGACAAGTCCAACACGAATAAGATAGGCTATTTCCACCAGCAGCTGTTCAACTACGCCGGAATGGGCTGGATTGTTCCGGAGACCGGATTCGATGTCGAAAACCACGAACTCCATATCTTCGTGGAGATGAAGAACAAGCACAACACGATGAATTCCGCGTCGTCCCAGAAGACTTATATGAAGATGCAGAACAAACTGCTTGAAGACGACCTCGCGCAGTGCTATCTTGTGGAGGCGATTTCAACACGCTCCAAAGATGAGTCCTGGATTGTTTCAATCGACGGCAGACAGTTTCAGCACAGCAAGATACGGAGGATGTCGATGGACCGGTTCTATGGGCTCGTATTCAACGACAGCCTCGGTTTCTTCAAATTGTGTGACGCGCTTCCGGAGATTATCGGGGATGTCGTGGCTGACAACAGCGAGATGGCATTGTCGAACACCGTGTTTTCCGATTTGAAGAAGAACAATGCGGATGTACTGAAGAGCCTGTATCTTCTTGCTTTCTCAACATACGAGGGTTTCGGCGCGTATAGAAATGATTGAGAGAATGTGCGCTGGCAGACTGATTTCCCAAAACAATTTCGCGGATCTGATGGGCGTTTCGCGTCTTACGGTGCAGAAATGGCTGTCTTCGGGTCACTATCGTCTCAAAACCGTGGAGAACGGTGTCGGCTATCTGTCACTGGACGAAATCTCCGACGTGCCGGAAATCGCCGGGATGCTTTCTGACGGGTGGGAGAATGAACTGAAAATCAAGCCGTCGCGTCCGTATTCGTCGGTAGAACTTTTCGCCGGAGGCGGCGGCCTGGCTCTGGGAATGGAACAGGCCGGCTTCAGCCATAAGCTGCTCAACGAATTCGACCACAACGCCTGCGAGACGTTGAGGACGAACCGTCCGCAGTGGAATGTCATCGAGGGGGACATACACGACATAGACTTCACGCCCTACCGTGACAAGATAGATTTTCTTTCCGGCGGCTTTCCCTGTCAAGCGTTCTCTTTCGCCGGCAAGCGACTCGGATTCGAGGAGACCCGGGGCACGCTGTTCTTTGAACTGACCCGTGCGGTTTCGGAAATCCGTCCTAAAGTGTTTATGTGCGAGAATGTCAAAGGGCTGCTTGAGCACGACGGCGGCAGGACTCTTTCCGTCATCGCGGACGTGATAAGTGAACTGGGCTACACACTGGTGACTCCGCGTGTGCTTAAGGCGATTATGTACAAAGTCCCGCAGAAAAGGGAACGACTGATTCTTGTGGCGGTGCGCAACGACCTTGCTCCGAGGGTGAAATATCTCTGGCCTACGCCATATCACCGCGTTATGACGTTGAGGGACGCATTCTTCGCCGGAGACCTGTACCCCGTGGATGTGCCGGAGAGCGAGGGGCAGCAATATCCGGAGAAGAAGAAAAAGGTGATGGAGATGGTTCCGATGGGCGGAGACTGGCGCGACCTTCCGGCAGATGTCGCCAAGGAATATATGCAGGGCAGCTACTATCTCGGAGGAGGTAAGACCGGAATGGCCCGGAGGCTGTCGCTCGACGAGCCGAGTCTCACCCTGACCTGCGCCCCGGCGCAGAAGCAGACGGAGCGCTGTCATCCGACCGAGACGAGACCTCTGACAGTCAGGGAATATGCAAGAATCCAGACATTCCCGGACGACTGGAAGTTTTCAGGAAACATCTCTGCGCAGTACAAGCAGATCGGGAACGCCGTTCCGGTGAATCTCGCGGCTGCGGTCGGCCGCTCGATCGTGCGTCTGCTGAATGACATTGACGGACTGTAACCGCGCCGTCCGCCGGAGAATTGCCGAGCGGGAAAAGATGCCATTGAAAATCAGTCCGTTTTGTATCCAAGATGGGCAGACAAGAAATCAGATGGTATGCCCGTGATCTTGTTCACATATCAGACTGCGGCCGCTCACTTCCACACATACTTGAGATACTCATTGGCCATCCTGATGGTTTCCTGACAAGTTTTTCCTCCACGCATAATACGCGCACCATTCTTGAATACGAGCCAGTCCTTGCCCGGATAAGATGAATCCTGCTCCTGCTCTCGAGTGGAACAGATTTTCTCGGAAGGATATGGACTGCCGCTATGGCTGTCAAGCCACACTATGTCATCTGCTGCGACTACGGTAAGACCACGTATTTTATCCTCCAGGCATTCCGAGAGCTGAGCCGCGAAACTGTTCTCGCCGCAACCCGCCTTGCAGCTGTGAAGAACGATGGAGAACGGCTGCTTCTTCATCTCAAGCATCAGCTCATACTTCTTGAGGTGTTTGAGAATCAGGCCGGCGACCTGCTCCGCATTCAAGAATCTCCCGCCTATTTCTATCTCATTCGCAGAGAACCCCGAATCTGGAACTATGCCGTGTGCGACAATATGAAACGAATTGTCTTCTGGCCGGAGCCAATTCTGCACCGTTTCTATTCCGGGAAGTCCGGCCGTCTCATATTCCGTGTCTGACACAAAAAAGTTGGCCGTGCTGAAATTTGCCGCAGATTTGAACTTAACAACTTTGCCATCGACATAGTAGCTGTCCTCCCGAAGTCCGTGAGAATGCCCATTGAAACATTCCTGATAAGACATAATTTCTCTGACAACTTCATCGTAGCTTTGAGCATACCCAATCGAAGATGTGCCTGTTAATAATATTATGGCGAACGCCAGTCTCTCTATTTTTTTCATTTACTCCTTTTTACATAATCCGTTAGAACACATACCACGAAAAGTATTCAACACTTCATTTGCTCTTCTGGTCAGCTCGTCTCCTCCTTCAAGGCTCTGCCCTTTTTTCATCAGCTCAACCCCAGAATCAACAGCCTTCACGACTCGGCCAAGTGCATCCGGAATAACCTTCCCATCACCATCCTTACATTGCCTGACAAGAACATCAATAATCTGAGATTGTTTCTTTGAATCTCCTATCTGTGACCAAAAATGGCTCTCGACCTGCCGCTGCGAAGGACCGGCTCCAAGCTTATAGTATTGTTCGGCCATCACCTGCTGACCTTCACCCATACTCTGTGCTTCGACAAACTTCTTACTGTCACCTGCAGCGTCCTGCGCCACAGACTTCAGGCCGTCCACCAACTTTTTATTCAAATTTTCAGCCCAACGTTCCTTCATACGCGGATCATCTTCCTCGGTCGCAGCCTCACCGTCGGCACTACTGTTGGATAATGCCAACCAACTGTTCACAGCCTCTATCTTACATCTCAACGGCCAGGACTCATCGTACTGCAGAGCATTCACCTGCTCACGAAACGTCAGCCCCTTCTCAAATGCTCCGTGATTCGCCTGCTGATTGATATTCTGCTTTTTGGAGACATTGTTCAAACGATTACTATGCACTTCATTTTTTGGTTTCGCAGGAGAAATATCATTCTGGGTTATATGTATTGCCTCATTACTAGCTCTCGCCTCCATTTCGCCCACTGCCACGTGAGAAGCAGTCCGGTCAGCCTTATTTTTTTGTGCATCATAATACGGTTTACTGTCTGACATATATACGGCTTTGCGTTGATTGAACTGCCGAGTTTCCGTTTGTCCTCCTTCGTCCTTACTCGCAACGGTTTTTTTCTGCTGTGTAACAGCAGCATTCTGTGTTCCCGTCTTCCGCGGAGCATTCGCCTGACTGTTCGTATTCGATTTCCGGCGTGCCGTATTCTTTCGCTGTCCGTTTTTTTGAGTCTGTACCGGTTTTGCCGTCTGACTTCCCGGCTGTAAGGCTTTCAATTTATCATTAAACTCCTCTTCTATTTCACTCTTACTATTTAATTTTTTTAACTCTAC
>CAVIXF010000151.1:0-5487 GCA_963646585.1 Candidatus Gastranaerophilales bacterium HUM_1
AGGGCAAGCGGCTCGTCAAAGTCGGCGTGAATATCTCCACCGCCTCCCGCACCATCGACGGCTGGGTTGTGAAGGAGGAGCTGCGGGGATGAACGGTCAGCCCCGGATGATTTGGTAATCCTCAGTCCAGGAAGTCGTAGATGTTGAGTCCGGTCTCTTCGGAGAATCTCCTCCCTATCTTTGCGGACGAGGGGATGACGACAAGTTCGCAGGCTCCGCTGATCCGTGCCGAGAAAAGGTGTCCTCCTATCGCCGAACAGTCTGATTTGCAGAATGTCGCGTGCAGGTGGAGATAGACTTCGCCGTCCTTTTCGGAAATGTTGCCCGTGAGATTGGACATTTCCATCTGCTCCTCGAAGCGCATATCGACATACTTCTTGGTCGCCGGATTGAGAAATCGCAGGACAGTCTCCCCCACCGCGCCGATTCCATACACTTCGCCCGCGAATATGCGCTCCTCGCGGCAGAATGCGGACAGCGCCGCCACGATTTCACAATGATTGTCAATGCTGAGGAAATATCTGTCCCCCGCCTTTTTAAATTCGTACATATCTTCTTGTCTTTTATCCTAGAACGGATACCCCACGCCGAAATGCAGAGCTGAGCCGCTGCCCGAAAACCACTCCCGAGGCCGCACCCAGCAGTCTCCCTGTGTCCGCGCCGGGTCGTGAAGCCGGATTCCCCAGTCCACCCGCAGAACCATAAAGTCAAAATCGAGCCGCAGCCCGAGCCCCCAGTTCATCGCCATCCCTCTCCAGAGCGTGGAGCCGCTGATGTGCGACGGTCTGGAGTCGTCGTCACCGCCGTCCGAGGCGGAGGCCTTCAGATTCCATACGTTTCCCGCATCGACGAACACCGCCCCGTCGAACTTCCAGAACATCGGGAAGCGGTACTCGGCGTTGGCCTCCAGCTTCATATCTCCGGTCTGGTTCGGAATCACGAAAGTCGTGTCCCTCGCCGCGAGACCCGGGCCGAGGCTGCGGGCCTGCCATCCTCGCATACTGTTCGCGCCCCCCGCGTAGAAATGCTTCTCGAACGGAAGCGCGGACGAGTTCCCGTAGGCGTATCCCGCCCCCGCCTGAAGCCGTGCGGCGAAAGCCTGTCTGTCATCCCGTCCGAACCTCCAGGTCTTCCCCAGTGTCAGTTCGGCACGCACGTACTGGGAATACGGCGTGTTCCAGACCATACCCGAGCCGTTAGCGTCCTTCTCCATCAGAGGCTTGAACGCGCTCAGCAGATTGCCGGAAATGTCGGTCTGAAGCCTTGCATATTCATACGAAGTCTTCGGATTCACGTCGGAATTGGTCGTGTAGTAGAGAGTTCCCCCGGCTCCGAGGTCGAAGTGGTCCTGATAGGCGTTCTGGAGGAACGGGTCGTTCTTCATACTTCCGAGGAACGAGGAGTCGAGATTGAATATGTGGACTATGCCGAGCTGAACCGGATAGGCCTGATAGAAGAATCTGGAGCGGACGTTTCCGTTGAAGCCGAGGGAGGTCGAGATTATGTTACGGGTATATTCCGGACGGCTCTGATAGTTGTAGGAGGCGTTTATGTCGGTGCGGGGCACGGCTCCGTCGAACAGGCTGCAGGGCAGGAAGAGGAACTTCGGAAGGCTCAGCCCCGCGCTCACTCCGAACTCGTCGGAACGGACGCTGTCGTTGAACTTGAACTGGAAATTCCCCATAAATCCGAGATTGAGCCATTCCCCTCCCCGGAATATGTTCTTGTGATACCAGGACAGCTGCGGGGATATTCCGAACAGCCCCGACGAATTGACCGAAGCCTCGAGATTGACCTTGAACCCCTGAAGTTTGGAGGGCATCAGCTTTATGTCGCAGCGGAGCCGGCTGCTGTCAATCTGGCTGACCCCGACGTTCACGCTTGAAAACATCCGCAGCGACGACAGTCTGGAGTAAGTCCGGCTGACTGACGCCTCGCTGTAGGCGTCACCCGGATGAACCGTGCAGAGACTTTCGAGCAGGCCGTCCCGGAGCTTCAGCTTTGACGGGTAGGATATGCTCACGTCCTCGAAGGTGAACCGCCTGAACGGCCTGGCGTCTTTCGGAGTCTCGTTTCTTGTGTATTCGTTTAGGCTTATCTGAAGTTTCGCGACTCCCGAGCCATTGGAGCCGAGCGTGTCGGCCTCGCAGAAGAAGTAGTTCTTGTTGAATCCGTACCATCCCTTGTCGCGCAGCACGGACGTGGCGCGAACCGTCTCAGCCTCAAGCGCGGATTCCGACAGCCAGTCCCCCGCCTTCACCGTGGAGTTGGGCACGTCGGAGAGGAAATCCCCGGCCAGTCCGCCCCGCTGCGGCAGCTGGAAAGATATGCTGTCAATCCGGTAGCGTTTCCCGAGCGTTATGTCGTAGGTGACATAGACTTTCTTCTTCTTCACCCTGACCCGCGACTCGACCTGCGAGCCGTAGTAGCCGACATATTCGAGATGCTTCCGTAGATTCTCCTCCGATTCCGCCACAAGTTCCGGGTCATAGACAATCGGCGCGACACCGAGCTTCTGCACGAACCTGTCCCAGCCTTTCCCCTTCCCGTTCGACCAGTTGTAGACGCTCACGAACGGATTCCAGCCGAAGATGAAATTGGAGTTCGGCTTCTGCTTGATGTATGCCGTCAGCCCCGACTCCTTGAAGTCCTTCGTCCTGTTCTTCACGTTCACCTTGGTCCCGGCAAGGCTGTACTCCCCCTCTCCGAGCACGCGGGTGGTGCTGCACGAAACCGCAGCCGCCAACGCGACGAATCCGACGAGGATATGTACGGAAAGTCTGCCTGCCATAAAATACGCTTTGAGAATCCGTTCCGGCAACTGTTTTTAGAAACCTTCACGTTTCTTGCCGCCGGCCCGAAATCCTGCAAAGTTAATCCTTAACCGGCATAAATCCAAAAAGAGAAATCCGGCGACATTTTTTCGGTGATGTTCAAAGGCGGCCGTGGCGCGGGAGCGACTTCCTTTCAAGTTTTGCGCTGTTTTGCGTATATTTGCGCCGTCCTGCAAGTCGCGGGAGAGAGATGATATGAACGGGATTACGAACAGCGAGATGAAATATGTACGGTCGCTCGCGCAGAAAAAATTCAGGGACGAGTGCGGAGCGTTCGTCGTGGAGGGCGAAAAAATGGTCGCGGAGGCTCTGAAATCAGCTTTCAAAGTGGAGAAGGTCTGTCGGGAAGAGCAGATCGGACGGGACGCTATGGCGAGGATTTCAACGCTTTCCTCGCCACCGCCCGTGCTCGCCGTCGTCAGAAAACCGGAAAATCTCAGTCTCGAAAGCCCCGGGGCGGTGTCGGCCGCGCTGGGTTCGCGGGGACTTTTTCTCGCGCTCGACTCAATACGCGACCCGGGCAACCTCGGGACGATAGTCCGCATCGCCGACTGGTTCGGAATCGACGGCGTATTCGCGACCCCCGACACCGTGGAGCTCTTCAATCCGAAGGTCGTGCAGGCCACTATGGGCGCGATTTTCCGTGTGAAATTCCACTGCTGCGATCTTCTGACGCTTGCGGGCGCCGTTGAAGCCGCAGGCGGGAGGATGTTCGGAACTTTCCTCGACGGGGAGAACATCTACGGCAAGACGCTCTCCACGGGGGCGGACTCCCCCGCCGTGATTGTCATCGGCAACGAGTCAAACGGCATCTCGGCGCAGCTCGGGGCGCGAATCACCGAAAGACTATTCATCCCGTCCTACCCCGCAGGAGTCCCGACCCCCGAGTCTCTCAACGCCGCAGTGGCGACGGCCGTCACGGTCGCCGAGTTCCGCCGCAGACTTCCGGCAGAATGATATGGTCACAGCAGCTTCTTCGTAAGGGAGAAGAGCCTGTACGGCATATATCGGAACGGCAGGTCGGGCCAGGCGGGCGTGCTCACCACGGAGCGGTAGTGCGTGAACGCGTCGAAACTTTTCTTTCCGTGATAGCTTGACATTCCGGAGTTCCCCACTCCGCCGAACGGGAGGTTCTCGTTGGCTATGTGCATTATGGTGTCGTTGATGCAGGCGCCGCCGGAGGATGTGCGCTTCAGGACCGTGTCGCCGTCGCCTCCGAAGTAGTAGAGCGCGAGCGGCTTCGGCCTTGAGGTGACGAACCCGATGACTTCATCTATACGGGAAAATGTGAGAACCGGGAATATCGGGCCGAAAATCTCCTCCTGCATAACCGGAGAATCCGCGCTCACATTGTCGAGAACCGTTGGCTCGATGTAGCGTTCCTTCGCGTCAGTGTCACCCCCGAAGACGACGTCGCCGCAGTCAAGGTAGCCTTTCAGCCGCTCGAACGCACGGTCGTTGACGATTCTCACATAGTGCCGGCTCTTCTGCGGGTTTTTCCCGAGCAGCTTCCGGAACTCGCCCCGGAGAGCCTTCAGGAACTCCTCTTTCACAGACTGGTGCACCAGGAGATAGTCCGGAGCTATGCAGGTCTGACCCGCGTTCAGAGCCTTTCCCCAGGCGATGCGCCTCGCCGCGAGACTGATGTCGGCGTCGCGGTCCACTATGCAGGGGCTCTTGCCGCCGAGTTCGAGAACCACGGGCGTGAGATTGTGCGCCGCCGCCTCCATCACCGTCCTTCCGAGCGCCGGGCTTCCGGTGAAGAATATGAGGTCCCATTTCAGGGACAGCAGAAGCCGGTTCACCTCCCTGTTCCCCTGAACCGTCGCCACGAGGTTCTCCGGGAACGTCTCCGCGATCATCTCCCCGAGGACGGCGGAGACCTCCGGAACATAAGGCGAGGGCTTGAGGATGGCGGTGCATCCGGCCGAAAGGGCACCTGCGAGCGGGCACAAAAGCAGATTAACAGGATAGTTCCACGGCGCGATTATCAGCGCGTTGCCGAGCGGCTCGGCGAGAATGCGGCTGCGGGACGGAAACATCTTCAGCGGAGTGCGCACCTTCGTCGGGGCCGCCCATCTGTCGAGATGTTTCAGATGATTCTCAATCTCTCCGCGCACGATGCTCAGCTCCGTGAGAAAAGCCTCCTCGTAAGACTTGTGCAGGTCTTTCCACAGTGCGTCGGCCAGAGGCTTCTCCCATTTCTGAAGAGCCTCCCCGAGCGCGTGCAGGTTCTCCTTCCGGCGCCTGATTTCAAGCGTCTCCCCCGAGCGGAACAGCGCCTTCTGCGCCTCCGCGATCCCTACGATTCTTTCCGCCGATGTGTTCTCCATAATCTGTTGATGTTTTGAGTCCGTCGCAAAATTACGCTTTTCCGACGAATTTCGTGACATCTGATTCATTATTGCGGTTTCCAGACTCCTGCGGATTCCGCAGAAGCCGCCGGCGGGGGAAATGTCCGGGCGTTCCCCGATTGGAATATTTCGCTGCTTTTTTTCGTTTTTTTCGTCAGTTTTGAGAAATAATTGTAATTTTGGGGTGTCAATGCCCGCCGGAGGCCGCGAAACGGGCGGATGCCGGGCGGAGACATACATATACATAAGGCGTTTTTGTACGCTTTGGTTTTGACGCTATAAGAATCTCGCAAATTCAA
>CAVIXF010000152.1:0-5460 GCA_963646585.1 Candidatus Gastranaerophilales bacterium HUM_1
CTCCGGAGCAGCTCCGCCACCGATTCCGCGTCGCGCCGCCCGCGCCCCACGTCCACGAGCGTCCCGACGATGGCGCGGACCATATTCCTGAGGAAGCGGTTCGCCTCGACCGTGAACATCAGATAGCCTCCGTCGTCGGGAAATCCGAGCTGGGTCACGTGCCACGGGGTGTAGCTCGTCCATTCCGCCTTGAACACGGTGCAGACGCTCGTCGCGTTGCCGCCGCCCGTCTTCTCGAAACAGCTGAAATCGTGCTCCCCGAGCAGCAGCCCCGCCGCCCCGTTCATCGCCGGCATATCGAGCGGCCAGGGGCATCTCCAGGAGAAGGCTTCCGCGAACGGATCTTTCGCGCCGTGGAGGAAATAGCGGTATTCCCGGGACTTCGCGGAAAATCTTGAGCTGAAGGCTTGTCCTCCGGCCGGAAGAAACGGATTCTCACCCTCTTCCGCGATGTCGTGGACGACGATTCCGCGCCTTGTGATGGCATTTATTTTGTATATGAAATCGCGTTTTGTCAGGTGGAGCGGTTCTCGGGTTTCAAAGTCGCAGACATAGTTCACGGCATTGACTCCGGCATCGGTTCTTCCGGCTCCGGTTGTCTGCACGGGTTCTCCGAACAGTATTCCGAGCGCCCTGTCAAGTTCGCCCTGCACGGTCGCCGCATTGTTCTGAACCTGCCACCCGCTGAATCCGTCGCCCCGGTAAGATAAAGTGAGTATGTAACGCATATCCGTAATCCCAGCAAAGACGCAAAGATATGCAAAAATGACGACAAGGAAGCAATCGGGCGTATGTGACCGATGAGGAGATGTACTCCCGATGGTTTTTAATAAGATTTTTGAGGGCAGATTCGTTTTCGAAGAGGGAGCATACCGGGCGTATGTGACCGAAGGAAATAGGAGATGTACTCCCGAGAATTTTTTAATGAGATTTTTGAGGACAGATTCGTTTTCGAAGAGGGAGCATACCGGGAGTATGTGACCGATGAGAAAACGGATATGGACCAAAAAGATATTAAAAAACAAATTATATGGACAGTGTAAATATTAAAGAGCTGAACGACCGCATCCAGAGGGAAAGCTCGTTTGTGGACATCCTCTCGATGGAGATGAACAAGGTCATCGTCGGTCAGAAACAGCTCGTCGAGAATCTTCTCATCGGACTTCTCGCCAACGGGCATATACTTCTCGAAGGCGTGCCGGGACTGGCCAAGACCTTGGCCATCAACACCCTCGCTTCCGCCGTCGACGCGAAGTTCAGCCGAATCCAGTTCACTCCGGACCTGCTTCCGGCGGACGTGCTCGGAACGATGATATATTCCCAGAAGTCCGAACAGTTCCAGATCCGCAAGGGCCCCGTTTTCGCTAATTTCGTGCTTGCCGACGAGATCAACCGTTCTCCGGCGAAAGTCCAGTCCGCGCTTCTCGAAGCGATGCAGGAGCGTCAGGTGACCATCGGCGAAGAGACCTTCAAGCTGCCTGAGCCGTTCCTCGTGATGGCGACGCAGAACCCTATCGAGCAGGAGGGCACATATCCGCTTCCGGAGGCCCAGCTCGATCGATTTATGCTCAAGGTCGTCGTGACCTACCCGAAGAAGGAGGAGGAGAAGCTCATCCTCCGTATGAACAACAGCGGCTCCTTCCCAAAGGCGAACGCGGTTCTGAAGCCCGAGGACATCATCCGCGCCCGCGAAGTCGTGAGGGAGGTCTATATGGACGAAAAGATTGAAAGATATATAGTTGACATCGTCTACGCGACGAGGACTCCGGGCGAATACGGGCTTGAGAAGATTGCCGGGCTCATCTCCTACGGCGCTTCTCCGCGAGCCAGCATATCTCTCGCGGCCGCATCGAAAGCTTATGCGTTCATCAAGAGACGGGGATATGTGATTCCGGAGGATGTCCGCGCCGTATGCCACGAGGTGCTCCGCCACAGAATCGGACTCACCTACGAGGCCGAAGCAGAGAACGTCTCCACGGACGACCTTATCGATCAGATTGTCAATGTGGTGGAGGTTCCGTAGTTTATTTAAATCAGATTTTTGAGGATAGAGCCATTTTGGAAGAGGGAGCATACCGGGCGTATGTGACCGATGATAAAATGGATATGGGTCAAAAAGATATTTAAATTATATGACTGAGACCGAATTACTGAAAAAGGTCCGCAAGATCGAAATCCGGACGAAGGCTCTCTCGCATCAGATTTTCGCGGGGGAGTACCACTCCGCGTTCAAAGGTCGGGGTATGGCGTTCAGCGAAGTCCGTGAGTATCAGTATGGTGACGATGTCCGGAATATGGACTGGAATGTCACCGCACGGCTCCGTTCCCCCTACATCAAGGTGTTCGAGGAGGAGAGGGAGCTCACCGTGGTCCTGCTGATTGACGCGAGCCGTTCGGGGCTTTTCGGAACTTCCGGGATGACGCGGCGGGATATGATCGCCGAAATCGCGGCGGTGCTGTCCTTTTCGGCGATTCTCAACAACGACAAGGTCGGGGCTCTCTTTTTCAGCGACAGGGTCGAGAAGTTCATCCCGCCGAAGAAGGGCCGCTCGCACCTGCTGCACATAATCCGGGAAGTTCTGGAGTTCGAGCCGCAGTCGACCGGGACTGACCTGTCCGAGGCTTTGAGGTATCTGACCAACGCGCTGAAGAAACGCTGCAACGCGTTCCTGCTTTCCGATATGATTGACGCTGATTCTGACGGCGTTCCGAGATATGAAGAGGCTCTGAAAGTGGCGGCGAACCGTCACGACATCTCTGTGGTCGAGGTGTTTGACCCCCGCGAGAAGACGATTCCGGACGTGGGGCTCGTGAACATCAAGGACTCTGAGACGGGGCGCACCGCCTGGATTGACACCGGGCGCGCCAAAGTCAGGGGGTTCTATGAGGAGTGGTTCCGGAATCTTCGCGAGGCCGAGTCCCGTATGCTGTTGAAATACAATGTAGACAAGGTGAGCGTCGCTGTCAATGAGGACTATGTGCAGGCTCTGATGAGACTGTTCCAGCAGCGATGAGGCTTCCGGAGGCCGGCTTTGACCGCCGGAGTCCGGCCGAATCGGGACTGAATCGGGTCTGAACCGGATTTTTGAGGGAGTGGATATGCCACAAATATGGATATGCCTCGGAATAATGGATATGCCACGGAGATATAATTGAAGATGAAATTGAAATGTAATTTATTCATAGCGGGTCTGCTCGTCGCGATGTCGTTGGCGTCGCCCTCCGCCTCGGCGGCCGGGCAGTCAGCATCCGTCTCGAACGGTCCGGATGTCTCGGCGGCGGTTTCAAGCGACGCGCCTCAATTCAGGGGCGGCCATCTCCTGCGGGGCGGCGCACCCTTCCTTGAGCAGCTCCAGAAACGGGACAGCATCCTGATCGCCGACCAGCTTCTCTACGGTGTCGACCTCAAAAAGGTCGAGGACGGCGTCCAGTACGCCTTCCCGCCTCTGAACGACAGCACGGTGCGGGGGCTGATGTTCCTCAGGCCGTGGCAGATAGACACCGTCAAGACCTACCGTGCGAAGAAGGACAGCCCGCTCAGCCGCGACATTCGCGTCTCCACGGTTCTCACGGCCTTCGACGAGGGGGAATACGAAATCGGGGAGCTGCCTGTGGGGCGGCTCACGAAAGACGGGGTGGTCGACACCCTGATGTTCGACAGCATACGCTTCAAAATGATGACGATGCCGGTGGACACCGCCTCTTTCCAGCCTCACGAAATCAAGGACGTCATACGCTATCCGCTGACGGCCGCCGAGGTTCTGCCCTGGGTCGGGCTGTTCTACCTCGTAGTCTCCGCCATAACTGCGGCGGTCTGCCTCGTCCTTATGCGCAGGAAAAAGCTGGCCGAAGGGCCGGAGCGCAGGGATCCGGCGCACATCGTCGCGCTCCGCAAGCTTGACGGCTACAGGGGGGACAGGCTGTGGGCTCCGGAGAAGCAGAAGCAGTTCTACTCCGGCGTGACGGACATCCTCCGCGAGTACATCGCATCCCGTTACGGAATCGGGGCTATGGAGATGACCACCGGGGAGATCTTCCGGGAGATGAAGCCGAAGTTCGCCGACGGCACGGCTGACGGGAAGGCTCTTCTGGACGACCTCGAAAACCTCTTCGAGACCGCAGATTACGTCAAGTTCGCCAAGCACACCGCCTCTGAGCAGGAGACCGCCGCGGTGCTGCCGCTTGCCGTCCGCTTCGTGACCCAGACCTATCAGGACGAGCTCGCCTCGCAGACGGAAGAAAACAAAAAGGAGGGTGAGTGATGTTTTTCGAGTATCCGAAACTTCTGTGGCTCGCGCTGATTCCGGCGCTGCTGCTCGTGCTCTACGTCCTGCGCGAGATTTTCGGCCGTCAGGCCCATCTGCGCGTCTCCACAAGCACGCCCTGGCTCAGGGCCGGTCGCGGCGCCGCCGAATACCTCCGCCATCTGCCATTCGCGCTGATGATGCTCGCGATGGTGATGATAGTCATAGCCATCGCCCGCCCGCGCTCGTCCGAGCAGATGGAGAAGATTGACACAGAGGGGATTGACATAGTCTTCGCTATGGACGTCTCCACCTCTATGCTCGCCCGCGACTTCACTCCGGACCGTATCAGCGCCGCCAAGGACATAGCCATCGAGTTCATCTCCCAGAGGCCTTCCGACCGTATGGGGATCGTGGTTTTCGCCGGGGAGTCGTTCACGCAGTGCCCGCTCACGACCGACCGCGCCACGCTCATCAACCTGATGAAGGAAATCAGCACCGATCTGCTTGAGGACGGCACGGCGATAGGCAACGGACTCGCGACCGCCGTGGCCCGGATGAAGGACTCAGACGCGAAGAGCCGCGTGGTGATTCTGCTTACCGACGGCGTGAACAACTGCGGCGAAATCGCCCCGGAGACCGCCGCCGAAATCGCGAAGACCTACGGAATCCGCGTCTACACCATAGGCGTGGGGGCCAACGGCACCGCGCCCTACCCGGTTATGACCCCGTGGGGCATAGACATCCAGAAGGTGAAGGTCGAGATAGACGAGAAGCTGCTCTCGCAGGTGGCCGAGACCACCGGAGGGCGCTACTTCCGCGCCACGGACAATACGAAGCTCGCGGAGATTTACGCGGAAATCAACAAGATGGAGAAGGCGAGGACGACGATAGACAGCTTCCCTGTCTACAAGGAGCTGTTCGGGACTTACGCGCTTGTCGCCCTGTTCTCGCTGCTCGCCGCCTTCATCCTTCAGGTCCTGGTCTTCAGAAAACTTCCGTAGAAGACCCGAGGAAATGACCCGGAACGCTTGCCGAAATGAACGATTAAAGTTTCGCAAGTGCGAAACTTGGCAAGGGCTTCTGCCCGTCGGCCGCAAGGCCGTAAAAACTACAAGGCGCAAAAGCGCCGTGCGCAGTTTGCGAAGGGAGAGGATGTGTTGATAGGGCAAATGGAGCACCACTTCCCCTGTAAAGGGGACGGGAGGGGTTAATA
>CAVIXF010000153.1:0-5421 GCA_963646585.1 Candidatus Gastranaerophilales bacterium HUM_1
TGAGTATAATGGCTTTATGTGGTTTTTTGTGCCGTTGTTATGCATATATCTTTCGATGCCGTTCCTCGCTATCTTTGTGTTGAATGCAAATCGGGAAACATTGAGACGATTTCTGATTATCTCTTTGGCATTATGCTGTTTGGCCCCATTTCGTTCAGACTTTTCTGTCAGGTCAAATATAATGGACATCTACATTTTCGGAACCAGATTCATTCCGTTCACTGTCGCGGGGTATTATTTCGGTAATTATGATATTTCCCACGAAACCCGCCGGAAACTGTATGCGGCCGCTTGGATTTGCATACTGATAATGATTGCAGGTACATCTTGTTTGCAGTTCTTCTGCCCCGGACATTATAAGTATTTCATCCAGTACACAAATATCCCTTGTACAATCGTTTCTTATGCCGTATTTGTGCTGTTCAAATATACAAACTGGGACGGGTTCTTGAAAAGAATGAAGGTTAAGCCTGGCAGACTTGAATCAATGGCTTCCCTTTCACTGGGAATATATCTTATACAGTATATGGGCTTTATGGCAGTAGACGTTATCTTTCGGATTCGACAAAATATGATACTCACGTTCATTGTAATGTATATCGGCTGTGCACTGTCGGTCTGGTTAATGAAGAAAATCCCGGTAATCCAAAAACTGGTTTGAGTATGTGATTTATAATATCCGGATAATTAATACTATACTGATATTGTTAAAATTTTATGAAGGTCGTTCTCTTAGCCGGTGGCTTTGGTTCACGTATTTCTGAAGAATCCGTTTTCAAGCCCAAGCCTATGATTGAGATTGGCGGAATGCCGATTCTCTGGCATATAATGAAAGAATATTCCTACTACGGCCATAACGAGTTCATAATATGCGCCGGCTACAGGCAGGAATACATCAAGGAGTGGTTCGCGAACCATTTCCTGCACAACAGCGACGTCAGCTTCGACTGGCGCGGGGGAGTCAACGAGATGACCGTCCACCGCAGCAGGATGGAGCCCTGGCGGGTGACGGTGGTCGACACCGGCTACAACACGATGACCGGGGGCCGTATAAGGCGCGTCCGGGAATATGTGGGCGACGAGCCGTTCTTTATGACCTACGGCGACGGGGTCTGCGACGTCGACATCAACCGTCTGCTTGAGTTCCACAGGGCGCACGGCAAGCTCGCCACGCTCACTGCGGTGAAGATGAAGCAGGACAAGGGCGTTCTGAACATCGGGGGCGACAACGCGGTGAAGTCGTTCCGCGAGAAGAACATCACGGACGGGGCGCCGATCAACGCGGGTTATATGGTGCTTCAGCCCGAGGTCTTCGACTACATCGAGGGGGATGACACCGTGTTCGAGCGCGAGCCGCTGGAGCGTCTGGTCGCGGAGGGGCAGCTGATGTCCTACGTCCACGAGGGCTTCTGGCAGTGTATGGACAACATCCGGGAGAAGAGCCTGCTCGAAAAGCTGCTTCTCGCCGGCAGAGCCCCCTGGAAGAAGTGGGAGCGGGACATCCCGATTCCCCCGGGAGGCGTGGAGTTCTGAGACAGATTCCGAAATAGATTCTGATAGAGAAACTTGAGTGGAATATATTATGGCGTTCAACAACATTTATAAGGGTAAGAAGGTTCTGGTCACGGGCAACACCGGCTTCAAGGGGTCGTGGCTCTCGACCTGGCTGCTGATTCTCGGGGCTGACGTTTACGGCTGGTCAATCGACGTCCCGTCCGAGCCGGGGATGTTCAATGTCTGCGGCCTCGGGGACAGGATTCGCCACAGATTCGGCGACATCCGTGACAGGGAGGCGTTCAGCGCATACGTCAGGGAGGTGAAGCCGGATTTCATCTTCCATCTGGCGGCCCAGGCTCTGGTCCTGACCTCCTACAGGAATCCTTATGACACGATGACGACCAACGTGATGGGGACTGTGTCTGTGCTTGAGGCCGTCCGGGGGATAACCTGGGACTGCACCTGCGTGCTCATCACCTCCGACAAGGCCTACAACAACGTCGAATGGATATGGGGCTACCGCGAGACCGACGAACTCGGCGGCAAGGACGTATATTCCGGCTCCAAGGGCGCGGCTGAACTCGCCATCCGCTGCTGGTGGCACTCCTTCATCCGGGATATGCCGAACATCAGGCTCGGAGTGGCCCGCGCCGGCAATGTGATCGGAGGCGGCGACTGGGCGAAAGACCGGATTGTCGTCGACTGCGTCAAGGCTTTCTCGAAGGGGGAGACCGTGGAAATCCGCTGTCCCAAGGCGACACGCCCCTGGCAGCACGTGCTGGAGCCTTTGAGCGGCTACCTCACGCTCGGGCAGTATCTCGGCGAGGGAAGGTCGGAGAACGGCGAGGCCTACAACTTCGGGCCGAGGGCGGAGCAGACGAAGACCGTATTCGAACTGACGCAGGATCTGGCGGAGGAGTGGGGGCTGGACAAGAGCAGGGCGTCGCGGCTGACCGGAGATGTCCCATTCAGGGAGGCGACTCTTCTCAAGCTGAACTGCGACAAGGCCCTCGCCAATCTCGACTGGCATTCAACGCTCCGCTACGGGCAGTGCGTCCGTCTCATAGCCGACTGGTACAGGACTTTTTATGAGGGCGGGAATCCGGATATGTTCGAACTGACGCGGAGGCAGATTCTCTATTATGTCGCGGAGGCTGAAACCCAGGGCCTGAACTGGACCCGATGAGACTGAAGATGACGGGAATATGATGAAATTGTGAAATCTATGATAGACGGAGTCGAACTTCACAGGATGAAGCACATATCGGTGCCCAAGGGCGACATATACCATATCATCCATTGCACCGACGGCGGATACGCCGGTTTCGGGGAGGCGTATTTCTCCGAGATAGAGAAGGGGGCGGTGAAGGGCTGGAAACGCCATAACCGTATGACTCTGAACATCGTGGTCCCCGTGGGGGCGGTGAAGTTCGTCATCTATGACGACCGGCCGGGAAGTCCGACGGAGGGGCGGTTCGAGGAGGTCGTCCTCTCGCACGACGGGGACTGGCGGCGGCTCACGGTCCGGCCAGGGCTGTGGATGGCTTTCGCCGGAGTGGGCGAGGGCGTCTCGATGCTGCTGGACGTCATTCCGGAGGTTCACGACGACTCGGAGACGACCAGACTGGACCTGTCCGCCATCCCGTACGATTTCAATCTGTAATCTGAAGGACAAAATCTTGATTGTATGGCGAACGGACGGATGAGAATAATCATCACCGGGGCGACGGGTTTCGTCGGCAGGACTCTTGTGCCCCGCCTTCTGTCAGAAGGCACAGCGGACTTGACGCTGCTGGTACGCAATGCCGGGAAGGCTGCGGGAATGTTCGGCGGGCCGGCTTCCGGGGCGTCCCCGTATGCCGAGGGCGCGTCCCCGAATGCCGGGGAATCATCCGTGAATGCAGTGGGAACATCCGGAGATTCATCCGGGATGTCCGGAGGCGGTTCTCTGAAGATAATATCCACGGAGGATGACGGATGGATGGAAATGGTCGGGAAGACGAATCCTGACGCCGTGCTGCATCTCGCCGCATTCTACACCGGCCGGCACGACAGGGGGAGCGCGGACGAACTGATCGCCTCCAACATCGGATTCACCGCTCAGCTGCTGGAGGCTCTGTCGAAGACGGACTGCGGGCACCTCATCAGCATAGGCACGTTTTCGGAGTTCCGGAACGGCTGCGCAGCCGGATACTGTCCGAACAACCTCTATTCCGCGACGAAGTCCGCCGAACGGCCGATAATAAGCTGGTATCAGACCATCTCCCGCTGGAGCTGGAGCGACGTCATCGTGTATTCCCCATACGGGCGGCGCAACGCCTCCAAGAAGGTGATCGACTATATGGCGGACGCTTTCGACTCCGCCGCGCCCGTCGCCTTCACGAAAGGGGAGCAGGTTCTGGATTTCATTCACGTGGACGATATGGCCGATTTCTTCTGCGCTCTGCTGCGGAAGCTTCCGCTTCTGCCGGAGGAGCCTTTCCGCAGATTCCATCTTGGTACGGGCGAGGGGCATTCCGTCCGCGAAGTGGGCGCGGTTATGGAGAAAGTGTGGGGGCGCAGGATGAACGCCGACTGGGGCGGCAGGCCTTATTCGGAACAGGACATTATGTATGCGGTGGCTCCGGTGGAGCGGACGCGGGAAGTTCTCGGATGGAGACCCCGCATCGGCCTTGAAGAGGGGCTCGGGATTCTCAAGGACGACCTTGAGGCCGCAGGACGGACTGCTGACGACTGAAAATGGAAAAGACGGTGATACTCGGAGCCGGCATAGCCGGTCTCGGCGCGGCGTATGCCTGCAGGCGTAAAGGCGGGAATCCTACGGTTCTCGAAAAAGACGGCACGTTCGGAGGGCTGTGCGGGTGTTTCTCCTCAAGGGGGTTCACCTTCGACCGCTTCGTGCACTTCTCCTTCACGAAGGAACCGGAAGTACTGAAGATTTTCAACGCCTCGGCGGCCGGAATCATCACCCACACCCCCAATCCGTACAACATTTACAAGCGCCGGTGGATCAAGCATCCGGCGCAGAACAATCTCTTCCCTCTGGACGCTGACGAAAAGAAGAGAATCATCGACGATTTTCTCGCCCGTCCCGAAGGCGTCGGCGCATCGGGAGTATCCGATTATGAACAGTGGCTGCGGCTGCAGTTCGGCGACTATTTCGCCGAGCATTTCCCGATGGCCTACACCCGGAAGTACTGGATGTGCGAGGCTCGTGAACTTGAAACCGGGTGGGTCGGACGGCGGCTCTACCAGCCTTCCGTCGAGGAGGTGATACGGGGCGCGGAGACGGACGATACCCCTCTTGCGTATTATGCCAGGGAGATGCGCTACCCCCGGAGCGGGGGTTTCCGGAGTTTTTTCAGCTCGCTCGCCGCAGGAAAGTCCGTGGGGGGGGGTACGGATATCCGCTACAATCAGAAAGTTACAGGCATAGACCCCGAAAGGAAGGAGGTCAGGACTGAAGACGGGAACACATATCCCTACGACCGGCTCTATTCCTCAATTCCTTTGCCTGAATACGCCCGTCTGCTGAGAGACGTCCCGGAGCGTGTGGCCTGCGCGATGGCCGGGCTGAGGTGCACCTCCGGCTACCATATCTCCGTAGCTCTGAAGACGAAGGACATCCCGCCATATCTCTGGTGGTACATATACGATGAGGACATTCTCGCGGCGAGGGTGTATTCCCCGTCTCTGAAGTCTCCCGAGAACGCGCCCGAGGGCTGTTCGTCCCTGCAGATGGAGGTATATTGCCGGGAGGGAGAGTACACGGAACGCCGGCTTCTTGACGGGACCGTTGGGAAGCTGGCGGAGATGGGCGTCATCCGTCCGGAAGACATTCTTTTCACGATGACCGGTTTCGAGAAATACTGAAATTCCCGTCCATTTCTAGCCACGCATAATGTTATCTTGAAATTAGCGGCT
>CAVIXF010000154.1:0-5369 GCA_963646585.1 Candidatus Gastranaerophilales bacterium HUM_1
ACCATTTTCAACCCTTTTTGCTGACTATTTTTCAAACAATTAACTTAACACCCTAATTATTAAGGGTGGATGTAAAAGATTTGCTCAACAATACGGAGCAGGAGACGTAATCAAGGTTTTTTAGTTTATGGCAAGTATTGTAGCGCAACAGCAGGATTTGTTCTTCGAGTTTGATTTTGGTAGGGAAACCCGGAGTGGCGAACAGATTGTTGATGTATCCAAAACAAAGGACGGTATCTTTTTAATCGGGTGCTTCCGAAATGATCAGAAGCGTCAAATCGACTGGATCCTTCAGAGCGCAGAATCAAATTCCTGCGGAAAATATAATGTAAGGCTCGGAAAAGGTCGTGACGGCTGGATCAATAAAGACAACCCAAGGATAGCCAACCCTCAATATGTCGTCCTTTATGAGTTCGGGAATGAAGATGTGACATACTCGTTCCGCGTGAACGGGAGCAGGGTATATACCGAAGCGGAGATGCTCGAGTCGGGATATGACACTCCGAAAGGAGACTATCTGGTGTACAGGCTGACCGGTGAGTGCGAGATTGTCGGAGTCGACGTGAAGAAGGTGTTGTCGGAATATCGTGAGCGCACCAATTGGGTGGACGGCAAGCCGATTTACCTGACCGGGCGTGAGATTCTGTCGGCGGGGAGACCGAAAGCGAAACGTCAGGAAAAGAAAGTCCGGGATGCAGGAATGTTCGCGGACAATGTCCCGGCACTGAATGAAGTGGTAAACAATATCAACCGGGATTGCCGCTATGGGGACGACGCGCTCACCTCATTTGATCTGTTCTCCGGATGCGGAGGACTGACAAAAGGTTTCTCTATGGCCGGAGTGCGATCGATATTTGCGTCTGACATCGACGAAAACTGCCGGAAGACTTTCACCACGAATTTCCCCGGAGTCCCGTTCCTATGCAAGGACATCACCAGGATTACTAAAGAAGAAGTGGATGCCCTTACCGGCAATGCCGTCCCTGATATTATTATCGGAGGGCCTCCTTGCCAAGGCTTCAGTCTGGCGAACAAGCGCAGAAATCTTGTGGCGGACGATCCGAGGAACAGATTGTTTTACGGGTTCGTCAAGTTCATCAACTGGTATTCTCCGCGTGCTTTCGTGATGGAGAATGTGAAAGGCCTGCTGTCGATGAAGGACGGAGCCGTTATCGAAACCATTTTGGATGCGTTCCGGAATGCAGGGGACTTTGGCGGATATGATGTTGAATATAAGGTGCTTCTCGCATCGGACTATGGCGTTCCTCAAAATAGGGAGAGAGTTATCATCATTGGAACGCGTCACGATCTGGGCATTCATCCGAGACATCCTGAACCATTGGATCTTGACCATAAGGTCACGGTGGATGAGGCGATTTCCGACTTGCCTCAAATTGAAGCCTGTCAGGGCAATGAGGTTATGAATTACCGGACGGCTCCGCAGAATGCCTATCAGACGCTTATGAGGGGGGATATGCAGTATGTGACTAACCATATCGCGATGCATCATACTCCAAGGCTTATCGAGAGATTCAAAGCCATTAAGCCGGGACAGTCGCTCGTGGATGTCTGGGAGACTCACGGATCCGTGAAAAGGGGTGCTCCTGGAGAAAAATCCGATGTCAAATTCGGTCAAAATAACCAACGGCTCTTCGGGAACCAGCCTGCTCCGACGATTGCGGCGTCATTCCAGTCCAATTTTATCCACCCTCACTTGAACCGCAATTTTACTGCGCGTGAAGGAGCCAGATTACAGTCCTTCCCTGACGATTTCATTTTTGAGGGGATGAGAACAAAAATGAGTTGGGAGAAAGGCCTGAGCCAGTATCAGCAGATCGGCAATGCCGTTCCTGTATTGATGGCCGAAGCTATAGGAGAATGCGTAATAAACACACTGAAACAATGACGGCTATGACGACAAGTGAAGAGTACAAGTACATCTGCGAAGCCAGAGACAGACACCCTCAGCTCAGCCACGCATCAAATATCATCGCGAAGGCATCCGGCGCTCTGACGGTGAAGGAAAAAGAAGCCCTGCGTATGCTCATACCAAAATATGCGAGTTATCTCCGGAAGATGCTCGGATTGTCACGGTATGACAAAACTGCCATAGGTGAAAAAGTCGACTGCCTGAATGAGTATTACAACTTTATGCACGACAATGAGCTTGACAGGGCGTTCTCGGCTCAAGGTAAATTCCGCCCCACCATTCTTGAGGAGTTCCTTTATCTGTTGTTCAAGGACTATGTGGATGTGGTGAAGAAGCGGGATGATGAAGACGATGTCCTTGGCAGCGGGGCTGTAAAGGCTTACTCCAATCTGTATTTCAAGGCCAGGAATTTTCGCGATTTCATCAAGTCCCCGGAAATCGGCGTCAATGAGAAAGACCAGGACTATGCGATATTCCGCACATTTGACATTTCCATCAATAAGGCCGTTCCTCTTCAAATCCGTATTCCGGCTCTTGCCATCGAGGCGAAGACTTACATAGACAAGACTATGCTTGACTCGATAATCGCCACCGCAGAGAAAATCAAGAGCGGCAATCCTCATACAAGGTTCATTGCTGTCGCCGAACGCTACGATGTCAGTTTTTCTGTCGACCCTGCATATTCCCGCATTGACCAGATTTACGTCCTTCGCAAGACGATGAGGAAGTCAGAATGGATTGACATCGACAAGGCGGTCGTATGGCGGCTCTTTGACGAAACCGTCAGACATCTGGAACGTCCGTGGTCTGACATCGGGGCGAGAATAAAAGATGAAGGCGTAATCATATAGAGGTGAAAGTCATTTCCATACTCGGAAATAATAGACAAATCTGAGGCAATTTATTTTTTTTCGTGTTTCTTTCCGGAAAAAATTATATATCTTTGCGTCGTTAGTGGGGTTCCGCTCTTTGTGGCGGGGCTCTGTTTATTTTGTCGCATATACAATAGGAAGTCGCTCCGTCCGCAAGATGAATCCGGCCGGGGCGGCTTCTCAAACAACACACGATTATGGCTATTCATTATGTTACCCAGCAGGGTATGGACAAGCTCAAGAAGGATCTGGCGGACGCGATCGCGCAGCGTCCTGTGATTTCCGCCCAGATCGCCGAGGCGAGGGACAAGGGAGACCTTTCGGAGAACGCCGAATATGAGGCCGCCCGCGAGGCTCAGGGGCTGCTTGAACTCACGATTTCGAAGCTTCAGGACCAGCTCGCTAACGCGAGAGTCATCGACGAGTCCCAGATCGGGACGGACAAAGTGCAGATGCTCAACAAGGTGCGCGTGAAGAACCTTTCGCTCGGCAAGGTGATGGAATTCACCCTCGTGGGAGAGTCGGAGGCCGATTTCACCAAGGGAAGGCTCGCCGCGACGACCCCGATAGGAAAGGCTCTGATGGGGCACGCGAAAGGGGAGATTGTCGAGGCTCAGGTCCCTTCCGGAATCATAAAGTTCGAAATCCTCGACATAACCCTGTAAGGATATGTCGACGATTTTCACACGCATCGCCAAAGGCGAGATTCCTTCGTACAAATGCGCGGAGGACGACAACTGCTATGCGTTCCTCGACATAAACCCTATGGTTCCGGGGCATACGCTCGTGATTCCGAAGAATGTCGAGAACGACTACATCTTCGCCCTCGACGACCCGACCTACATCGGCCTGTGCGAGTTCGCGAAGAAGGTCGCGGCCGCTCTCGGAAAGGCCGTCCCGTGCAAGAGGGTGGGCGTGGCCGTCCTCGGAATGGAGGTTCCTCACACCCATATCCATCTCGTCCCGCTCCAGAAGGAGTCGGATCTGGCCTTCGGCAGGCACGTCGAGGTGTCCGAGGAGGAGATGGAACGGATCGCCGCGGCCATATACAGGGAGTTCAAGGCTGCCGAATAAGGACGCCCTCAAGTTTCTAAACAACGACTTCGTATGAAAGCATTCAGACTTCTGACGCTGACGGCGCTCGCGGCGGTTGTGCTCGCGGGCTGCTCCCGTGGGGCGAAGATAACGGTCAAGGGGGATCCGGGCCGGGAGATTGTGGTCAAGGCTCTTTCCGCAGGCAGGAACGCCGCCCCGGACACGCTGCGCCTCGACAAGGCGGGGAAGGCCGCCTGCAATGTCAAAGTTGAAAAGGGGCAGCCGGAGTTCTTCGACCTTTACGGCGGGAGGACGCGGCTCGCTCCGCTGCTGCTCTCCGCCGGCGACCGCGTGGAAGTCGTTCTCGACACCCTCGGCGGCTGCACGGTGAGCGGAACGGAGGACTGCGAGAAACTGCAGAAGATAGAGCGCGACTTCCGGGAGGTCTCGGAGAAAATGTCCGACCTCGCCTACGACATCGACCGCTCCACCGACAAGGATGAAATAGCCTCGCTCAAGCGCGAGATGGGCAGGACCTATGTCGCCCACTACCGCAGCAGCGTCCGCTATGTCCTCGAGAACTGCCGCTCCCTCACGGTCATCCCGGTCTTCCACCAGTCCTTCTCCGGAGATCTTCCGGTGTTCGGACAGGAGACGGACGGAATCACGATGAAGAATGTGGCCGACTCGCTCGCGACGGTCTATCCGGAGTCGAAGTATGTCAAGGCCCTGAGGGCCGAGGCGGAGGAGCGTATGAACCGTATGGCTCTGCTCAACAACATCCGCAACGCCGAGGCGGTCTCCTTCCTCGACGTGGAGCTGCCGGACATCACCGCGACGAAAAGGAAACTCAGCGAAGTGGACGCGCCGCTCGTGATGCTGCATTTCTGGGCCGCCTCCGACCCGGAGCAGTGCCGCTTCAACGTCGACGTCCTCGGCCATTTCTACAGGAAATATCATAGCCGGGGGCTCGAAATCTACTCGGTGGCCCTCGACCTCGACAAGACGAACTGGGCGAAAGTCGTCAGAGGGCAGAATCTTCCGTGGATAAATGTCTGTGACTCAAGGGGAGGCAATTCTCCGTACATCGGCCAGTACAACATCAGCAAACTCCCCGTCTCCTATTTCATCAGCCGAGGCGAACTCGTGGACGCGAAAGTCACCGACGAAAAATCCCTCGACCAGCTGCTGGACAAGCTTTTGAAGTGACATTGGCGCTGGAGCGCCATTTCCCCTGTAGAGGGGACGAGGCCCGCCGCTGAACCAACTCTTGAAGTGATGTCGCCGCCGCTCAAATTCCCGGCGACGACTCCTCGCGGAAAGTCTTGCGGAACGCCTCGACATTTCTTCCGTTGGAGTTGTGGTCGTTGATGATGGCGAAAACCGTCAGGCGATAGCGGTCACGGAATTCTCCTTCGCCGAGCACAGCCTTGAATATCTCCGAAATTTCCTCAGGAGGGTTCTTGAACGCGCCGCATCCGAATGCTCCCAGCACGAGAGAGTCGTGCCCCTGGCGGAGCCCCATCCTGAAG
>CAVIXF010000155.1:0-5358 GCA_963646585.1 Candidatus Gastranaerophilales bacterium HUM_1
ACCTCCAGCCCCAAGTCCTCAATCAGTCCAAGAATCTCCCTGTGATACTCCGGGCTGAAATACTTCGCCACCTTCTGGAAGGTACGGTTCATCTTTGCGGGCCTCACAGACTGCGGTTCCAGTTTCCATTTGATGAGCCAGTCGGCGATGTCGATGTGCTGCTCCCGCTCCTCATCCGTGGCGTTCTTCTGAAGGAGGTCGCTGACCTTGATGTTGAGGCGGGGAAGTGACGCCGCTTTCTGCACCCAAGTCTCATATCCGTCCACATCCGGAAACGCCACGATGTCCCGGCCTTTCAGCACATTCAGCCGCTCATTGAACTGGCTCTTGCCACCAGTCGCAAGCCAAATGTATTCCGGCATCAGCGCGGCGCAGACTACGGCGGTCTTTTCCGACTCCACGAGGGCGACCGGCTTGTCCGGATGCTCTTTCAACAGATGCTCTCCGAACAGGCACTGCGTCAGCTCCCAATCCTCCGGCAATGCTCCCGAACGCTTCATCAGGGAATGCACCCAGTTGATGCGTCCCTTGGTCTGTTCATCCTTGACACGGTGTCCGGTCTCCGGGTCGTATTTCATAATCTTTCCAGTCCGGCATCTTCCGTCCGTGTCAATTTGGAAGAATATGACATCTCCGGCTTTGGTCACGCCTAAACGGTATTCTGTCACGAGTTTGACCATCGTCACATCATCAAACAGATGAAGCAGGAATGACGTGAATGAACTGGGGATTTCCGGACGCACTGACCTCTCGACCATTTCCGGAGGGATAAGACAGAGCGGCTTCTGCGCCAGCTGCTTCCGACTTTCCAGAGCCTTCTCCAGCCATTCCGGTTCCGTCTCCCGCCAATCCTTTCCGTCAGCCTCCGGATGGTCGCGGAAGTATTCTTTCGGCGTGTAATGATAACCGCATCCGCTCTCGTGGTCGCACCTGCCGACATTTTCCGAAAGCGGCTCTCCGGCCTCATCCACATACAGAGTGAAACACCTCTTGCCACCGCAGGAAGGGCAGGTGTGCCTGGTCTTGATTCCGGCATACTTCTGAAGACTAAAACAGCGTCTCATCCTTCACCTCCTCATTTCTGTTGTCCACAGTGTCCATCCTGTCCACGGAACTGGACAGCGTGGACGATGTGGACACCGACGATTTCTTCACCAGGTTGCCGACAAGGCTCTTGCTTATGCCCAATGCCTGAGCGATGTCCCTGTAGGATTTGCCCTTATCGACAAGTGCCATCACATTCTCCAGCAGGGTGTTCTTCTCCTTGTCGTCAGATTCTTTCAGATGTTCCTTCTCATTGGCGAAACCCTTGAACTCGAAGCGCACGTTCTCCCTGTCGTGGACAATCTCATAGAGAATGACATTGCCGCTGTCGTACCTGTACGCCCCGGCGCGGACCTTGACCTGCTTGACGTACCTCAGACTCTCGTCTTTGGCTGACTTGCCGATTGCAAACACGGAGTCGAAGAAGTTGTAGAGTTTCTTACTGCCGGCAAGGTCGTTCTGCGTTATCGGACTCGTAAGGCTTCGTTTAGGAGTGTGCGCTATTATCAGAAGGCTCCAGCCGTATTTCTTCTTCAAGTTCATCAGGCTGATCATAAACAGTCCCGCCACATCGCCTTTCTCCGAATTGTTGCAGAGGTAGGTGAGGTTGTCGATGATTATGACCTTTGACCCCGTGGAAAGCGCGGCTTCCTCGATGTTGCGGATGATTTCCTCCTCGAAATTCTTCAGGTTCATCTTCTCCGGGTTGATTTCGGCGCGGGTGAGCGATTCCGGAAACTGATAGAGTTTTCCCGTAGCCGGGTCGGTGTAGCGCAACTGGAACTGTTTGTCCGAAAGCTCGCAGTCCACATACAGCACATTATGAGTCTGTGCGATGTCATCCGCCATCTGCACGGCATAGATGCTCTTGCCAAGATTGGAATCAGCGAACAGGCAGCAGACTTCGCCCTCGTACCACAGTTCGTGGTACAGATCCACAGGGTCTGGCCGTAAGGCGGCCTCCTGAAGGGTTCTGTTTGCCGACCGGAGCGTCAGCATCCCGAAATCCCGGCTTCCGACCTTAGCCTCCATCTCGTTTCTGATTCTCTCCACCGGGCTGTCATCCATATTCCCTGTCATCTCCGTCCCTCCCTTTTGGAATTGACGAAGCGGACGCTCTCCTCATAGAGTTCCTCCCCGGTCTTATGGTATGCTCCCATAAGCCAACTGTCAATCTCGGATTTCAGAAAGCGAAGCCGTTTCCCGTCCTTGTGGTATGGAATCCGGCGGAGAGTAACCCAGTCATACACCGTCTTTTTCGCCGGCTTGTCCGGATGATAATCCCTGAGTTCATCGATGTTCATCCATCTGTCAGGTTCATCTGCTTGACCGTTCATTCCTGCAAGGCTGTTCTCGATCCTCTCCACCTTTTCCAGAAGAATTGACACCGCGCTCGGCAGTGTCTCGAAAGTAATGTCCGTCATAATTCATAATCCCCGCACGGAATAACCTCGCTGCACATCGGTCCCTGCGGGATTCAGAATGAAGACGGCGTTGCAGCGTAATCTTCGCCTCTGCATCCTGACGGCACAAAGGTGGCATAAAGCCGAACTTGAACCGGTCCTGTAACCGGTTACAGATTATCGGATGTCGGCGGTTAGTCTGTCGTCTATCCCGAGACTTTCCAGCGCACGGTTCACGGTATCTATCTCTGCCTGATGCCTTCTCGACAGGGGAGAATTGTCCGAAAGCCTCTGGCGGATCTTTTCCTTGGAATAGTCGGTGAGCAGGGAAATCAATGCCGCCATTTTAGTGTTGTCGGCATAACCGGCGATATTCGCCTTTCTCAAAAGAATGAGCAGGAGGTCAGTTGCCACGCCCAGACAAAGGAATTTCTTGCCGGATGTCCCGCTGACGGATACTTCCGCTGCCGTCAGTCTCTCCTCGGTCGCCCTTATCTTTTCAATCCAGTTGTTGTCTTGCCCAGCGACGAGAGAGCGGAGCAGATTGAACATCTGCAACTGGACAGGTGGCTGATAATTATTGATTTCGCCCATAATGTCGGATATCTTCAAGGAACGTTCTCTGTTCTGCCCGGCCTTCAATTTCGCGTTCTCATTCTCAAGAGTGTCTATGCGCGACTGCATCTCCGACATCTGCCTTGCAGATGCCAGAGCCTGTAAAGCTCTATGAATCAGCATAACTTACCCTTTATTTATCCCATCGAGCCTCAACCTTTCGGCGGCCTTTCTCTTGCTGGAGTCCACAATGTCCGCATATATCTGCGTGGTTGAGACATTGGCGTGGCTCAGCATATGCTGAACTGTATAGATGTCCGTCCCCGATGCCACCTGCAAAGTGGCGAAGGTGTGCCGGAAGCAGTGGAACGTGATTCTCTTCCCTTCAATTCCGGCTTCTTTCAGCCAAGTCTGCAACTTGTGCTGTGTCATCTGACGAGTAAGCCCCTTGAAGACAACGCCCTTGTCAGGCTCACCGCAAAGCGTGAGAGCCTCATCACTTATAGGCAGCGTGTTTTCCGCATCGGTCTTTTCAGACCTGAACCGGATGCACCATCCTCCGTCAGGTGATTTCTGAATATTCTCCCATCTCAACGCAAGTATATCACTGATTCGCAGTCCTGTAAGGCAGCTGAACAGGGATGCCGACTTGAGTACCGGTTCGCCGCAAGGCGTGAGGGCAAGAGTTTTCAGCTCATCAAACGTCAGGAACTGTCTTCTGTTCTCGATGGTCTCGATTCTTTCAAGGTCATCGTTGAGGTTTTCCGTCAGATACTTGTCACGGTAGGCGATTTTGAGAAGCGCCCTGAATGTGCTCCAGTACCCGGCGGCTGAATTGCGCGTGAGCGACTTGTCCCCGTTGCGCAGCTGCCTCGCCTCCATCAGATACTTCCGGAACCCGTCGCAGAACTGCACTGTCACTTCACCCATCTGGCAGTGCCCCTTGCAGTAGAGGACAAAATGGTCATACACTCTCATCCATTTCTGGTCGTGCTCGGGAAGCAGATTTCGGAAATATTCCAGAAAATCCATTCTCCGCACATTCTTGTCGAGAAAGCCGTATTGCCCTCTCATAAGCGATACATCCCGTTCGGCGCGGATGGCCTCCGCCTGTAATAGTTTTTCCCTGTTGGCACGCTTCTCATATCCCTCCCGAGGATTCTTGACCAGATATATCCCCAGATAGTCGTGGCGCACATACTCTCGTGTGCGAGGGTCGCGCACCGGGGGATAATAGTCCAGATAAAGCGTTATCTTGCCACTCTTCAGTTCTCTTTGTCTTAGTGTTACTTTAGTCGCCATATCAATCGTGTTTTATTGGTTTTCAGTGTCATCCGCCCGCATCTTCGGATTGTCGAAAACCTTGTCCAAATCGCTCTTTCTGAAATATACGAACACCCCGTCCCGATGCCTCTGAATCCCGGCGGCATTCACATCACGATAGAACCGTCCCTGCCCGATATGATACAGCTTCTTCGCCTGGTCCACAGTCAGAAACTCCTCAGTCAGCTGTCCCTTTGAGAACCGCATCAGATTCCACTCCCTGCGGTTAATCAGAATGTTCTGACCGACTTTCAGTTTGCTGATTCCTTTATTCCGGACAAAGTCTCTTACATATTTGCCCGTCAGTCCGGTCTGTGAGGTCAACTCCTCCACGGAATACCACTCTCCCCGGTCAATCTTCTGCGGGGCAGGGAAGAGTTCGTCAAGATTACGTTTCGGAAAATAGTCCACGCCCTTAATCATCTTCGGTCTGACGCCGGCCTTCTTTACGGCCGAGAAGAACTTCCCCCGCGAGATGCCGTACAGCTCCAGAGCCTCGTCAATTCGGATTGGAATAGAAAAGTCCCCCGTATTTGTCTGACGCTCAATTCCGCTGTCGGTCAGCAACTCCTCCACCGCAATCCTCACAGTCCTGCTCGACACCCTGACAGGATGCAACTCGCCGGCCACAATCTTCCTATAAATCGTCGGCCTGCTCACTCCCAGCATCAAGGCCGCATCCTTTATGGACACATATTTCGCCCCGGATGAGGCCTCACGCTTCCGGTCACAGACAGCAGTGATTTCCTTATCGCCCGCAATTCTGCGTTGAATCCTCCGAGCCTCATTATTCTTCTCCCGCCGGCACTTCTCGCAGCAGAACACCTGCCTTCCGAATGCCCGTTCAAAGACCTTCCCACAATTACGGCATACAGCGGTACCCAAAGTTCCCATACCCCACAAAAATGCCACGCAAAATTTCCAAACCCTCCGGAATGCACTTTCAGAGACCTCCGCACGGCACTAAAAGCCACTGATATTGCCATTTTGTGTAAATCTAAGTCAATCTATGTAAACCCGTCCAAAACAGCGG